>CAYWES010000023.1:0-2913 GCA_964457625.1 uncultured Candidatus Saccharibacteria bacterium | reverse complement strand
TCCCCTCCATCACAGAAGGTGAGGATTGCGGTAGGACCATCCAAGAAAGCAGTGAGGAGGCCACGGATTCCTGTGGTGCAGGCGGGGAGAGGAGAGTTTCTGACGAGTTTGATACCACTCAAGAAACTGACGATTCCTTGTTTTGCTTGTTCTACGGTACCTACGTTGAGAGGAGTAGGTGTGTTGGCGGTAGGAGGGGTTCCTGTGGGTGCAGTCCACTGTGCGTACGCAACACTTGTGCTGAGGGAGAAGATGAGGGTGAGTGATGCGAGGGTGATAAAAGAGCGGAGGGTGGTGAATGTGTGTTTCATCTTTATATATTACCCCCCCCCTATGGAGTTGGCAAGAGGTGGGGGTGGGGATAACTCCGTAGGTAAACAAAAACGAGACATAGGCACACCCCTTCTCTCCACCAGACATATTCAAACCGCACGCATATGTTTCTGCTGAAACATTGCTCTGCTCACGCCGTCGCGTTCCGCAAGGCGTTTTCATATGTCTGGCTTACGTTCAGGAGTATACGTAAACAAAAAAGGGCGTTTAGGAGGAGAGCTGTGTGGTATAATACTATTTCATCATGCCCCGCGCACATCCTGAGATCATCACAGAAGACACTCTCCTTGTGAACATCTTTCGCCTGACCCCTCCACAATCTTCAAGCCTCCAAAAAATCGGCATTGAGACCGTGCGCGATCTCCTCTTTTACTTCCCTGTTCGCTACAGCAGTATCGACGAAGTCCACACCATTCACGAAGCAAGCGACGGCGAACACACGGCAATCTACGGACGCGTCATAAAGTCAGCTGCCAAGAAAGGATGGCGATCAAAGATCCCCATGACAGAAGCAACGCTCGAGGACGGGACGGGGACGCTCCGCGCGCTGTGGTTTCATCAGCCATATGTCGCAAAAGACCTCACACCGGGAAGCATGGTCAAACTTTCGGGAAAAATTACAATCAAAGAAGGCAAGCGTGGGATGATGAACCCTGAATACGAGCTCGTCACCAGTGTGCCCTTTGCGGAAGGGACTCCCCTCTTTACGTCAAACAATCCCGCCTCACTCTATCCCATCTATCCTGAGACAAAAGGGATCACCTCGCGTTTCCTCTATCACCATGTTCAGAAACTTTTTACGCGCGGTATCCTTGATACTCTCCAAGACCCTATCCCGGAAGATATTTTGAAACGTTACCGCCTCCCCTCACTGCGATCCGCGCTTATCTATATCCACGCACCCAAGAAGAATAAAGACGCGGAGAGCGCGCGAAAACGTTTTGCCTTCCAAGAAGTATTCCTGATTCAACTCGCGCGTCTCCACGAACGCGCGCGTCTCAAAAATGAAGAAGCCTTTGCGATACATCCTTCTCCGAAAACACTTCAAGAATTCATCACGCGGTTCCCTTTCACCCCCACGCGAGGGCAAACGTCAGCGCTCAATGATATTCTGGGCGACTTCTCACAAACCACTCCCATGGCGCGACTCCTCGAGGGAGACGTGGGTTCGGGAAAAACATTCGTCGCCGCGGCAGCCACCTACGCGGTGGTCACCAGCGCGCCTCATGACAACAAATACGGAAATCTCCAAGTCGCGTACATGGCGCCTACGGAAATCCTTGCCGAGCAGCATTTCCAGAGTTTCATTGAATACTTCCGTGGACTCCCCATAGAGATTGGGCTCATCACGGGAAGCGGGGCAAAAAAGTTCCCTTCAAAAGTCGACCCAAGCGGCGCGACAAAGGTATCGCGCGCTCAACTCCTCACCTGGGCGCAAGAAGGCAAACTCCCCATTCTCATCGGCACGCACGCGCTCATACAAAAAGGTATTACCTGGAAAAATCTCGCGCTCGCTATCGTCGACGAACAGCATCGTTTTGGTACTACCCAACGAGGAAAGCTCGCGCGGAGAGAGGGTCCTCTGCCTCATTTCCTCTCTATGACGGCGACCCCTATCCCGCGCACCCTCGCGCTCACCCTCTATGGCAACCTTGATCTGACCGTGCTTGATGAGGTGCCTCCCGGGAGGCTCCCCGTAAAGACAGAACTCATCTCACGAAGAAAGCGCGTGGCGATGGAACAAAATATACGCGCAGAGCTCGCCTCAGGGCGACAGGTGTTTGTCGTCTGTCCGCGAATCGATGAACCCGACCCGACAAAAGAACTCGCCCTCAACGCGAAATCAGCAATTCAAGAAGCGCGACGACTCGCGAAAGACGTATTTCCGGAATATGCTATCGATGTCCTCCATGGCAAAATGAAACCCGTGGAAAAAGAATCCGTGATGAATAGGTTCTCCCAGGGGGAGACGCAGATTCTCGTCGCGACATCCGTCGTGGAGGTGGGCGTCAACGTACCCAACGCGAGCGTCATCGTGATTGAGGGCGCGGAGCGCTTTGGTCTCGCGACGCTCCACCAGCTCCGCGGGCGTGTCATGAGGAGTACGCATCAGCCGTATTGCTACCTCATGACCGAGACAAAGAGCGAGGACTCTCTCAAGCGCCTCAAAGCACTCACGCGCGCGCGAAGCGGTTTTGAGCTCGCGGAGCTTGATCTCACGCTCCGCGGTGCAGGTGAGCTCGGCGGAGGAAAGCAGTGGGGCATCTCGGATATGGGAATGGAGGCAATCAAAAACATAAAGCTCGTGGAAGCTGCGCGCACGGAAGCGCACAAACTCCTCGCAGAAGATCCCGCCCTCACGACGTATCCCCATCTCCGCGCCCTCGCAGAGAGAAAAAATGGTGGCACACATTGGGAATAAAGGAATCTCCCGACATCTTGCCCCCATACCCCGTTTGCTATACTATGACCACAACGTTCTTTGAGGATATTGTCCGCCCATAGCTCAGTTGGTTAGAGCACGGAGCTTATATCTCCGCGGTCCCAGGTTCGAGTCCTGGTGGGCGGACAATGTTTTTA
>CAYWES010000022.1:0-2957 GCA_964457625.1 uncultured Candidatus Saccharibacteria bacterium | reverse complement strand
ATCATGTGTTGTGTCTCGTGCTGTGTTGTGTCTCGTGTCTCGTGCATTGTGAATCGCACGCACTCATTGTTGATCGATGATTCTCGCAAGCACGTCATCATCACGAGCCTTTGTATGTCGTGCGCATCTATTATCTGTGCATCATGTCTTGTGTGTTGTGTCTCGTGCATTGTGCAATCATTTGCGAGCAGTCATTTATTTCGTGCGATCATGTGTTGTGTCTCGTGCATTGTGTCTGATCATCATTCGTAAGCAATCATTTATTTCGTGCAATTGTTGTGTCTCGTGCAATTGTTGTGTCTCGTGCAATTGTTGTGTCTCGTGCATTGTGCGATCGCGCGTTGTGTCTAATCATCATGTGTGAGCAGTCATTTATTTTGTGCGATCATGTGTTGTGACTTGTGCATTGTGCATTGTGCATTGTGCGATCGCGCGTTGTGAATCATGTGTTGTGCGTTGTGGGCAGTCAATTTATTTTGTACATCATCCGTCACAGTCACAAATGCATCCGCCGCAGCTTGGACGATGCATGCGTGCTGGGTTTTCACAATGTCGTGTCGTCCGAATCGCACGCATTCATCGTTGATTGATGATGACTCTCGCAAGATCTTGATACATGCGTCATTGCACATGTCACTCTCGCAATGCATCATCAATCAACAAAGCGCACATTGCACATCAGACACATCAACCGCATGACTGAGTTCAGAGCAGGCACTTCGAGCGGAGTTCTCATGCAAGAACCAAGTAACTAAACCAACGCGTGTGATCTCAAACACGACACACACAACAAGCACGAACAACAAAAAACGCGATGATCAATGACCATGTGAGTCGTGTGCTTGAAATGAAAACAAATCAGAATGCATGTCGTCCACCATTCTCGCAAGCACGTCACCATCGCGAGCCTTTGTATGTCATACGCATTTTATTGTCTGTGCATCATGTCTTGTGTTGTGTCTCGTGCATCATGCATCATGTGTGAGCAGTCATTTATTTTGTGCATCATAGTCACGACGTCATGTTGATTGCATTCTGAATCGCACGCATTCATCGTTGATTGATGATGACTCTCGCAAGATCTTGATACATGCGTCATTGCACATGTCACTCTCGCAATGCATCATCACACACATCACGTCAATTGCATGCGCAGCCTTGATTCTACATGATGCATGTCAAGCAGGATTCCTGTGTGAGAACCAAATAACTGAGTCAACACGCGCAATCGGACATGACTGGCACAAAAAACAGAAACGCAATGATTGATGATCGCATGTGCTGCGCGTCATTCTCGCAATGCACACGTGGCCTTGATTTTGCTTGATGTATGCACTTCAACGAATAGCAGCGTGTAACCAATCGAAAGACATGACGCACGAACAACAAAAACGCAAACACATTGACTAGTCACAAATCATGAATGTGATGATTGATGGTTACACCTGAGTTGCACGCACGCGCATGACATACACAAAAAGCACAAATCAACATGAACGCGCAAGTGACAGGAATGCAACTATGACGATCGCGCGACATGCGAGAATGACATAGATACATGTACTCATGTGTCATGCGCAGACTTGTAATAAATTAGTACACATAACAAGCAATACACAGAGACACGTGACTTATTAGAATTACTGTGCACGCAGGTCACATGTCACGCATTTCATGTTTCCCCTAGTTGATCATTCTTGCACGTACATGACATTACACGCGTTGGGTGTGTTGTCAATCAAAAGCACATGACACGTTGCGGGATGCGTGTGTTTTTATTTCAAGCACGACTAATCAAAAAGCGTATGATGCATGTGACGTGTACTTGAGACGAAAACAAATCAGAACATGTGATGCAATGCGTCATGACTTTTGTTGGTTTGTTGTGCGTGCTTATTTGTTGAAGCACATGAACCACACAGAATCAATGCGTGCGTTCTGATTTGTTCTGTGGGCACATGCGCAGAGTACTTACGATTCATGATTTATCACTGCCGTTGCTTTTACTAACAACGTGATGCATGATTTGTTGAAATTGATATGCACGCATGTCACATTCGTAGTGAGACCAGGCCGACGAACAACAAAAACACAACATTGACTGGTGACGATCGCGCGACTTGCGTGTGTGCTCGACTCACAAAGGCAAATCAGAATGCATGTGGCTGCGCATGATTATCAGTGATTGATTTATGTGCTTGTACGAATCACTAATTGTAAATAGCTCGATGAACTCACTTACATGCAGAAGGTGCTTCGATGCACAAAAAGTGCGAACAACAAAAACACAATGATTGATGGCTGCATGAGTTGTGTGCCTGAAATGAAAACAAATCAGAATGCATGTGCTGCGCGTGTGGTTTGATCAGTTTGTTATTTGTTGTTATTACTAATCAGTACACACGATGCGCGAGGCACAATACACAGAGACATGTGACTTATTGAATTTATCGTGCATGCAGGTCACGCGCATTGCATTTCATGTTTCCCCTAGTTAGTTGTTTTTGTATGCACATGACATTATACGCGTTGAGTGTGCTGCCAATCACAAACACGAACAACAAAAAACGCAACACAGCGGCGGATCACAAGTCACGAATGCTTGAGTGACAAGGAATGCAATGATTGATGGTCACTTGGGTTGCGTGCTTGAAATGAAAACATGAAGTGCCAGTTTGAACGAGGCGTGCTTGCTGGGTTCTCACAAAGGCAAATCAGAATGCATGTGGCTGCGCATGATGATTCATCAGTTCGTTATTTGTCGTTATTTGTTGAAGTGCGAGAATGATCAACTAGGGGAAACATGAAATGCATGGCACGTGACCTGTATATGCAGCAATTCTAATAAGTCGTGTGCCGATGCGTATTGTTCGTCATGTGTACTTCAACAAATAACAATGTGATACACGAACAACATGCATAGACACGTGACTTATTAGAATTGCTGTACGTGCTGG
>CAYWES010000021.1:0-3232 GCA_964457625.1 uncultured Candidatus Saccharibacteria bacterium | reverse complement strand
CAGCCAACATGAGCTAGCTCAGAGATAGCTAAGAATAGAAAAGAACCACTTAGAAAGTGGTTCTTTTCTATTCTTCTGAGAAGTGTAAATTTGCTAATGATTTTCCTAATCTATCGATTACTCCAACAACTAGAGCGTTACCCATAAAGAATGCTCTACGGGCATCAGCTTGTCCTGCAGTGTGATTATCTGGAAACATGCAAAGTCTCTCAAGTTCAATCGGCGTAAGTCTTCGTAACCCTTTCTTAGTTTCAACAACATGTTTGAAACGAGACGGTGTTTTTCCGCCCTCACCAGTGATGATTGTTCGAGATGGTTTGTCTAATGGGTCAGGAAAAATCATGCCACCTTCCGTATAAGTAAATTCAAAACCATTCGCTGCTTTTCGTGGTTCATTTTTCGCACCCTTTAGATACTTCCATCTCTTCAAATCTTCTTTTGATAGATAGAATTCGTCAGGCACATCTTTGTTATCAAGAAGTATGTCGCCCAAGGTAACTTTACTTCCAATGTGTTTAGGGGTTACCTTTGCGGTGTAGAACTTGTAATCAAAAGAAATACCAGCATCAAGGAATGGAGATTTATTTGGATTGAAGTTAATTTTGTCGTTGGTAATTATTACAGGGTCTTTGTCGATAGCTCCTTCCATAATTAACGGATTGGACTCGATTGGAAACACATTCGGTATAAGACCATCTTTTGTGAGCCACTTCTCAACAGAGGCTTTTTTGGTGAATTTCTTATAAATCGGTGAACCTTTTTTGTATCCAAGGATGAAGATTCGCCGTCGTCGCTGAGGAAAACCATATTCAGCCGCGTTAATGACTCGCCACTCAACTGCGTACCCAAGCTCGTTAAGAGTAGAAAGAATAATTGCAAAGTCTCTTCCTCTTTGTGTTGCTGGAGATTTCAAAAGACGATCAACATTTTCAAGCATTAAATAGTTTGGAGCTTTAGAACCTTTGGATTTGAGTATGTTGTAAATAGACCACCAAAGAACACCTTTTTTACCCTCAAGTCCTTTTGCTGATGATAGGTTGCGAGCTACAGAATAATCCTGACAAGGGAAACCACCGACAAGTAAGTCATGATTAGGAACTTTGTCTACAACCTTTGCAATATCGATATTTGTATATTCATCGATATGTCCAAACTTTGAAACATACACCTCATGAGCGTGCTGTTTTTTAGTAGAAGGTTCCCATTGATTGAACCAGACGGTCTCGAAATTCTTATGGTGTGGCTTTTTATTCCTCGCATAACCCTCCAAACCAAGACGAAAACCGCCTACTCCAGCGAATAATTCAACCACTTTAATTTTGTCTTGTCGTGTAGCCATATATTATTGAAAGTGCTATCATTTTATCATGTAACATATTTTTGATCAAGCTTAGTATATTGTTACGCCACAGCTTGAAGGAAAGATCAAATTGTATGAAATTTATAACACATTCATATAAGCACGCTGATATTGTGCTTGCAAACGAAAAACACAAGAAAGACTTTGATGAAATCATCGAGGTTATTTCTAATATCACCGATGATGAGCTTAAGTCTCGCCATTTACTACAAAAAAATAATGGAATAAAGAGAAGTCTTGCTCCAACTATCAATGCTCTGCTAAAAGAGAAACTTGTTGCAAAAGGATGGAATCCCGAATCTTCTATTTTTCAGGGCGAGGAATACGGTACAGATAAAGTATGGCGACTAGACTTTGCTCGTGACTCTGTTTCTATCGAAGTTGCATTTAATCATGGAGAAGCAATCGCTTGGAATCTTTTAAAACCAGTTCTTGCAAGTGAGGTGAATAATGTACAGAAAGCAATCAAGACAGAAGTAGGGGTTCTTATTACGACAACTAAAAATTTGAAAGTTGCAGGCTGTTTTGATAATGCAGTTGGAGAATACGAGAAAGTTTTGAGATACCTAGTTCCATTGAGTACTCTTATGTCCGTACCACTTTTGATTATCGGTCTTGAAGCTCCTGAGACTTTCAAACTAAAAGCTAAATACCCAAACAGTCCTGAGGATTGGGGTACTATAGTTGACTTATAAGTTAGTGAAATCGTCTAAAGAGACTTGTTTCTCCTTTAGATAGATTTTACTTTTAAAACAAGTGAGTAGTTCTCGTTTATCGTTAATAGTTCCGTCTTTTAAGATAAACTTTGCGTAGTCTCGTATGTCTATATCTTTAATTTGTATCGGCTGTTTACTAAGAGAAAAAAGTCGCAGGATTATACAGAGGCAATAGTTTTTTATGTATATTCTATCTGATAATCACAGGAGTGAGTTCTTGGCTAACGGCTCTCTGGCTCGTATTGTCCTTTCGGAAGACCGCACTCCTTTAATCTTAGTGCAGGCAAACTCATTAAATTTAAAATGTATCATTAAAGATGAAAATTTAGACTTCATAGCCGTGGTATCTAAAATATATAATATTTGTATTTATGGCGTAAGAGTTTACGATGATCCGACTAATCCAATATTTTTATGGTCAGCAATTGAATCAGAGGAAGAACTACATGCAGTGAAAGAAATCTTACAAACTAAGACTGGTAGAATTCATTTATTTAATGAGCTAGCTGTTGACCAGTGTCAAACTGATGTAAATTTTACTGATAAAGATGGAAGCGTTGACATAAGTAAAGAACTTTTTCTAAGCCACCATATAAATTATGAAAATTTATATGATAACGTGCACGAGATACTCTGCAACATCGAAACAAGTACTGATAAATTCCAAACTTTAAAACCAGAGCATGTTCTAAAATGGAAAATGCACACTGCAATTTATTTGCCAACAAGAACTGAAAATGGGGCAAGTGAGCTCTCTTTTAATGAACAAAATGAAGGAGATCAGCAGGAAGAATTAATACTTTGGTTAATAGATGAACTTTGTCCTGAAGGAGCAATAAAAAATCCAGTAGTACATACATTAACTAAGAGTAGAGAACTAACTGATTTAATGATGATTCATAAAAATGGTTACTTTCTTTTTGAATCAAAAACCCTCTCCATTCTTTCAAAAGAAGAGCTCGATAAAATAAAACTAAAAAGTGTAACATTTAAACATGTTAAAAAAGCAATCAAACAATTAGGAGGAGCTTCTAGATATTTGAATCAAGGGCTAAAAGTCACTGACAGTAGCGGAAAAATAGTTGAAATAGAAAAAGGATTATCGGGACATGTAATAATTTTAATTCCTGACTTAAGTTTAATAGACGGATTTCCA
>CAYWES010000020.1:0-4191 GCA_964457625.1 uncultured Candidatus Saccharibacteria bacterium | reverse complement strand
AAAAAAAAAAAAAAAAAGGGGGGGGGGGGGCGGTCGAAGACCGCCCCCTTTTGTGTTTTATTTTCCGTACAGTGTATTTAGTTGCGCCCGTGTTTGAGGTCCGAGGATACTCCCATCGCCGGTGATTCCGTATCGTGCTTGGAAGGCACGAAGCGCGGTCTGTGTACAGACACCAAAGACGCCCGTGATGGGGCAGTCGCGTCGCGCGCGTCCCGAGGGCGGGTACAATCCTTCCAGGGTGAGCGCAGTCTGAAGGCGAAAGATGTCCGTGTCGGGAGCGGTCTTTCGGGCGATAGTGCGCTCAAAGCGATACGGAAAAAGCGCGGAGCTGGCGCGCGCGGTAAAGTCTTTTGTGAAAAAGTCCTGCACGCCTTGATGTGTCTGATACGCAAGTTCTTTCATTGCAAGCGCGCGAATCGTAGCGTCTTGAAATTGTTGCTCGTAGATATAGCCGTATTCAATGAGGACACTCGCCGACCGCGCGGTGTTGAAGCTCCCCAGCGCAATGAGGTCCTGGCTCTCTATGATACCCGCTTGTTCAAACGGCATGTCGCTTGTGGGGATAAATCGAGAAAGCCTGTTGTAAATGGACTGTGCGAGCGCGGCGCTGGGTGCTGAGTTGCCATATTGTTGCTCGGGGATGTAGAGAGAAAGTCCGGAATACTCGCCGGGAGTACGCGCCCTGCGTGATGCCGTGTCATTGAAATGAAGGTGAAGCATGATATCAATATGCTGTTCATTTGCCCATCGGGTAATACCATACAGGCGCACGGCGACATTTTCAGGGGCGTTGTTGTGAGGGACACCATTTTCCACCGAGATCATGTATCCATGCTCCACGAGGCGCGCCATTGCAGACTTGTGGTGTTCAATAAAGGAGATGATATTCTGCCATTCCGTCTGGAAAAATCCTGCGAGAAGGGGATTCCACTCTCTTTTGTCGCGTGTCACGAGAAGCTCGTACCTCTTGTCGGACTGAAAATGCGGGAGAAGCTCGTTCGTCAGATCTACGACCATGTCACGCTCAAGGAGATGGCGGTATTCCGCACCGCCATAGGTCGGCTCATGACCGGGGACAATCAATATACGGACCTGTTTCTCAGGGTTTTCCCATGTGGCGCGAATCGTGTCGGCATCCAATCGCGCAAACGTAAACGCGCTGACGGAAAAAGGAATGACGAGAATACCGACGATACCAAGAGTGTGAATGCTACGCATTGATATTAAGTATACTCATTTGCGCGTAATATAAAACCTCGCCTGCTCCCCTCCACGGGAAACTTCCGTTTCCCGACCCCTTCCCGTTCGATTCCTACCGAGAGCACAAAAAACAAAGGCGCTTTCGCGCCTTTTTCTGTGCTCTCGGTAGGAATCGAACCTACATTACAACTTCCGCAAAGTTGCGTCCTATCCATTGAACGACGAGAGCAGATGGGAACCCACCCACATTACCACAAAACCCCATAAAATCAAACGAGCACACGAGGTGTGGAGAGGTGTCTAGAATCCGACTTTTCGCATAATACGGTCGTAAATCGGCTCAAGCTGATACTCCTCATCAATGTAGGTAGAGAGTATTTCGTGGACGTCTTCGTGATTTACCTCATCTCCCAGGGGGACCACAATGTGGGGCATAAACTGCTTTTTTGAGATGATGAGGATTTTTGCGGAGATAGGGTAGCGGGGCTTTTCATCTCCCTCCATAATCCAAAATGATTGAAGGGATTCCCATGGGTAGAGACGGTTTCCCGCACGCACCCCTTTTCGCGAGAGCTCGTATTTCAATACGCGCGGTCGCTCCAAAGCGTGATAGAGAAGTGTGCCTACACCGAGGAGGAGTATGATGGAGAGTAGTATATTGTTTAAAATAAAAAATACGATCGCAAGAGCCACTGTCATGATACTCATCACCCAGTACCAGTCAGGACTATGCTCATGATGCTCGTGTTCCGGAGCGTGCCAAGAAATATGTGACGTGTCCATTCCCTTTAGTGTAGCAGGGAATGAGCACGAAAAAAAGTCCCACCGTACCAGTGGGACTTTTTTTCGTGCCTTTTTCGTGTGTCAGGCGAGCTTATTCGGTAATCTTTGTGTAGACAAAGGTAGCGTCTGCCCCCGTGAGGGTGAGTGTGTCACCTACGAGAGACCATGATACGCCCCCCGCGATGTTCTTTGCAAAGAGACCTTCATACTCCATGAGATATGCAGGCTCCGCGCAGTACATAAGCGTGGCGGTGAGGAGAGGAGCTTGAAGTGTCGTTCCTTCTCCGAAATATCCACCATTCATGTTGTTACAGAATTTTGCGTGTAGGGTTTCTCCCTCGAAACTAAGTGTGTAGTCCGTCCCCTCTACATCTGCGTCATTCACAGAAGAGAGAGAGAAGCTCTGTCCCGCAAGGCTTTGGGGAGAAGGCTCTCCCATACGCTCCTTTGCGAAAAACCAAACTGCTAATAGAACAATAATAATTCCCGCGACAATTGATATTATATTTTTCATATAATTCAGTGTAGCATCTGATGGAGGGGAAGGGAAGGTTTTGCGGGGAACTCTCCCAAAAACACAGCCCCGCGTTGGTTTACCAACGCGGGGCTGTGGTGAAGAGGAGATACAATAAAGACCTACCATCTTCGTTTGCGTGGTGAGTGCCACGCGCAGAAATGGTATGAGAGAAGGTGTTTTTGCCTATGCCCTCATGAGCAACATCACTTATTCTGCGACGATTTCAGATGTTGTTTCTTCTGTTACGATTGGGGTGTTGTCTACAACAACGCGATCCTGCTTCTTCATAACGAGAACAAGGCCGGCAACAACGATGATTGCTACGATGATGCCGATAATGATTTTTTTGTCCATACTCTTTATTTTATCCATAGGATGTTTTTGTACACAGGGGATATATAATCCCTCTTCACAAAATAAGTTATTTTATAAATTCGTCATTAAAAATATGACGTATTTATTGTATCACGCAATCTTTTTTATTGAAAGATACGCGAAACCCCGTATTTTCAAGCAATTTTGGTTTTTCATGAGAGTATTCCGATGGAGTGGAAAAGGGTAGGAAATATTGACAAAACTATCCTTGTATGATAGAAAGGACACAGTAACGATACCCGACCTCTATCCAAAATCTATAGAGTTGGGTGTCGGGACCCAGCTCTTTTAAAAAAGGAGAATGAAGATGATTACTCAAAAAGAGATAACATCATACCCAAACATAACCCCTAGCCAGCAAAAGCAAATAGGTCGGCTCATCGAAGATGGACTGGACGATTTGAATCTGAGCAAGGAAAGCGCCCAGCGCTTAATCGAGAAAGGAGGGCAGTTTCAGGGAGAGATGAAAGAGCTCGTTAGGAGATTATCGTACCGATACCCCGGCGAAGAGCCCGGAGCCTACCTTCCCGGTGGGGCACCAAAGTCCGTTGCCGATCAGGTGGCTCGACTCAGGGAGTTCTTCCCCGAACTCGGTTCCTATGACGAAGCTATCGAGAGGAAGATTCTTCCCAAAGGCGCCGATGGATGGTTTGCCATTCCTCGATGGAAAATCTTTGGGGATAACTACGGACAAGTCATTCTGACACTACTCGATCTCTTAAAAAGAGAGAGAGGAGGGAAGTTTCAGAATTACCGAGCGGGACAACTAAGGGCGGGCAGTATCCGTCAATCCAAAGAACAAAAGGAAGTCTTTGGAATGATAGAGCGCACGCAGAAAGGACATGATATTCTCATTATTCCTGCGCAGTTCGGCTCTTTGTATCGAGGACTGTCAGCGAGCAATGCTCGCAAAGCGATGAGTAAAAGGGAATGTGGACTTGGAGCGTTTGCCGTCGGCATAATGATTTTGCTGAATCAAAGGCTCATCAACAGCAATGATCTGTGGATAAACTGTGCGGGAGATGAGTTTTTCTCCGCCGGTATTGATTCGCATTCGCAGGAGTCCGCATGGATGCCTTGTTTTGGCTTCGATGGCATGCAGGGCTGGTTTGGCACGAGAGAAATCAAGGACGAAAGCACGAACTACGGTTCGGCGTCTTGCTTTCTGACCGTGTCATAACTCTTCTTTCAACCTTAAACCTCAAAGAGGGTTTGCGAAAGCAAACCCTCTTTTTATTTTGGTATAACGCTCGGCGTCCGCGTGTCTTTGGCGGACTTCGTCACGCCGTAGCCACGCTTCAGCGTGGCGAAGGCGG
>CAYWES010000019.1:0-5162 GCA_964457625.1 uncultured Candidatus Saccharibacteria bacterium | reverse complement strand
CTAACGAGGCAGGGTCTAAAAGCCCTCGAAGGTTCGAATCCTTTCGTCTCCGCCAACACAATAAGTATGAGTAACAAAACATTAGCATTTCTTGGAATTGGAGCATATATCCTTTCTGTTTTTTCTTCTGCCACTGATTTAGATGGCAACTCTATAGCGCCAGTTTTTCTAGTTGCAATTAGTGGTCCTGCAATGGTTGTATTTGTTGTTTGGGCGACCATTAGACTTTGGAAAGAAGCACGCGGTATATCTATCTTGTTTGCCACTTCGTCGATTACCCTCTTTATTTTGGAAGGATTTCAGGTTACCATTGAACCTGTATATGGGAGCCCTCTCATCATCCTAACGAATATTGCGGCAGTGGTTTGTCTAGTCGCATTCATTTTGGTTGTAGTAAAACTTTTCAAATTGAATAAGACAAGTAAGACACCTCAGCAATGATTACATGATTGAAAGTCTAAAAAATATCGGGGGTTTTGCAACAGGAATAGCAGGTCTGTTATTCCTGTTGTTAATACCGATACTAATAATCAAAGGAGCTGTTTGGACTGGAGAACATGTTTTGCCGTGGCTAATAAGTATTGCTTGGATTGTTTTTGCTATCAATCTATTCATTCTTTTGCCTCTAGGATTTTTTAGGAAAACAGGTATCTTCGGAGGTATCGGAATATATTTTTCATCTTTCGTCTTCGGTCTGACACTCTGGTTTCTAGGGTTGTTGCTGACTTATTTCACATGGGGATTCCTTGGAGTGTTCATCGGATTAGCTCTTGTCGGAGTTGGTGTTGTGCCAGTTGCCATGTTAGCAATGCTTTTGGATGGAGAGTTTTATTTTCTTCTCGTACTGATACTTCTTACAATAGTCACTTTTGGATCAAGGGCACTTGGGATTTACTTGGCTGGTAGGGCCGAAGAAAAGAACGAGGAAATCGAACGACAAAAGTTATCCGCATATGAACAACAATAGAAAAAAGAACATAGCTTTAGTCATTGCGGCAACGATTCTCTTTTTGGCTCTATTTGACGGCTGGCAGTATGGATTTTTCACACTACTGCGTTTTGTTGTTTTTGCCACAACTGCCTATGTCGCATGGATGGCGTATGAGGGACAAAAGGAGAAATGGGTTTGGATTTTTGGATTTATCGCCATACTTTTCAACCCTTTCTTTCCTGTTCATCTCGACCGCGAGACTTGGGTTGTAATTGACTTTATTGTCGGAGCGTTTTTACTTGCGACGACTTTTTTCTTCAAATTGGATACGAAGAAGGACGAGTAATAGGTTTATGAAAAATAAAATTTTAAAACAAGACCCTCCAGAATGGATGAGATACGTTGCCCATTCTAACCGTATTCAAATAGATCCTATTTTTTTGGAAAACAGCTGCTTTTATTATGGTGCAGGCATAGATTTAACTCCCATAATTGCACTCCAAGAATCTTGCTATTTTTATATATATTGTGATACAGCTTATTTCACTGATTTAGAAAAAATTAAAAATGAATTGACCTTGCGATTAGAAAAACAGGGGTTTAACAAAGTTAAAAACCTCGATTGGTCATTTACAAATTTCGGTAACTCAGCAAATTTTGATATTAAAAAACATACTGAATATACCGGATTTTCTAATGGGACAATGAGTTTGTATAAAAAGAATGATAAATACTATTTACTGTGGTACCTAGTTAATGATAGTCATAAAATATGGGGAAAAATATATCATGACCAAAGGAAAACTCCTTTTGCTATTTGTAATTATAGATATGAAGGAAGTAGTCATTTAGCTGAGGGAGAAGATAATACAAATATACTACCAAAATATTTTATAGGTTACCCTGGCAACGAAAATTACAAAGAGATTGGTACGCTCAAATATTACGGAGATTGGGCAGATGATGGGGTTAAACTTTTTGAAAGACCATAATTGGTTGTTAATGAGTTTTTGAATAATAAAAGAACACACCTTCCCTCACCTATCTTAATCCTGTAGGATACATATATATGACGCAAGAAGAACGAGCGGTGCCGAAGCTCACCATCTTTGACAAAATCCTTGAGAAAAGTGTTCTTCTTCTCATCCCGCGGAGCATTACTCCCAACATGATTTCGTGGGCGCGCTTTGTGAGCGTACCCTTTGTGGGATATTTCCTCTGGACAGGACAGTACGGGATTGGAATATTATTCTTTGCCATCTCCGCGTTTTCAGATGCGGTCGATGGCTCTCTCGCGCGTACGCGCGATATGGTTACTGATTTCGGGAAAATGTTTGATCCCCTCGCGGACAAACTCCTCATCGCGGTCGTGGCGCTTATCTTAATTCCCCACTACCTGTCCTTGGGGATTGTCGTCGCTATGGTCTTCATTGATCTCATGCTTATCACGAGCGCGTGGGTTCACAAGCGCTACTACGGAGTGGTCATCCAAGCGGAAAACGCGGGTAAGCTCAAAATGATCGCGCAGTCGGTTGGCTTGTTTGTACTCCTCCTCTATGTACTCACCGGCATTGCGTTGTTCCTCGTCACCGCGCAATATCTTTTCTATGCGGCAATCTTGTTTGGGCTCATGAGCCTTGTGGTCTACAAGGCAGTCTAGGGGTACCGCTCGCGTGTTTTGTTTTAGAGAGACACATGATATATTCTCCTCATGCAAAGAAAACGTCTCACGCCAAAAGATTTTACCTGGACTCGCTGGACGACCGCGGATATTCAAGCACTCCCCGAAACAATCTTTTCTGAAAAGAAAGCGCGCCTCACGCTCATCAAAGCCATTCGCCGAGAAGATCGCACGTTTGAAAACACCATATACGCCCTCCACGCATCCGATCACGGGCTCACGGAAACAATCGCAAAGATAGATCTTCTTCAAAACATCTCTCCCCTGCCGGAAATTCGCGCCACGGCACAAAAAGCAATGGGAGTAATAGAGCGCCAGATGATTGCGATAGAGCACGACCCTAAAATCTGGCATGCGATTAAAGAGTATTATGAACACACAGGGAAAAAAGAGCGCGCGTCGCTCCGCCCGGAGGATCAAAAGCTCGTAGAAGACACTTACCGCTCATACAAGCGCATGGGATTTGATCTGCCAAAAGAGACCCGCAAACGCGTGCGTGCGCTGGAGCAGAGACTCGCAAACGTCTCCAATGCCTTTCGCCAGGCGATCAATGACTCCCGGGATTTCATTCTCGTACCGGAGAAGGATATGCAGGGGCTCCCTTCGCGCTACCTTTCGGGACTCACGCGCGATACGAAGGGCAACTACATCGTTACGACCGCGTATCCTGACTACAATCCTTTTATGGAGCTCTCTCCCCATGAATCCTACCGCCACGCGCTCTCTCTCAAATTTCTCCGACGAGGCGGAGAAAAGAATATTGAACGGCTCAAAGAAATGATCGCCCTTCGCGCCGAACATGCGCGCCTGCTCGGATACAATACGCATGCTGATTTCAAGACGGAACTGCGCATGTCCAAAAACGCGCGCACCGCGGAGATCTTTGTAAACGACCTTCTCAAAAAAGTCACCGAGGGAGGCAGGCGTGATCTCGCTGAACTCCTCGCGCTCAAAAAAGAGCTCACCGGAAACCCCAAAGCCGTCCTCCATACATACGACATAGGCTACTACGGACACGAACTCCAAAAAAGGAAATTTAATATTGACGGCGAAGCGATTCGCGCGTATTTCCCGCTCTTCCGCGTCATTGAGGGGACCTTCAAGATCTACAGCACGCTCTTTGGGGTGACATTTAAAAAGGTTTCCGGCGTCAAACTTTGGCACCCCGATGTCACGCTCTATCATATCTACGACTCACGCGGAGCATATCGCTCGTCGTTTGCGCTTGACCTCTACCCGCGCGAAGGGAAATACGGACATGCCGCGGCGTTTGGTATTATTCCAGGGAGAGCGCTTTCCTACCGAGGAGAATCCTACCAAGCCCCCTTTGCCACTCTCGTCACCAACTTCCCCAAAGGGACGCGCGCGAAGCCTTCGCTCCTCTCGCACGATGAAGTGGAAACATTTCTCCATGAGTTTGGTCACATCATGCATTGTACGCTGACTACCGCGCGCAATGTCGCGCAGTCCGGCTATCATACGGTATGGGATTTTGTAGAAGCACCTTCACAAATGCTTGAGCACTGGGCATGGGATCCAAAATCACTCCGCCTCCTTTCCACGCATCACGAAACGGGGAACCCTCTTCCGAAAAAGCTTCTCGAAGGACTTCTCAAAAGTCGCGATCATCTGCTCCGCTACGGCACGCTCCGTCAGCTTATCTTTGCAAAATTTGACCTCGTCCTCCATACAAAGAACTCCAAGGATCCCAACACTCTGTACAAGAAACTCTTGAAAGAAGGTGCAGGACTCACCGCGCCAAAAAACTCTCTTTTTCCTGCAGGATTTGGGCATCTTGATGGCTACGATGCCGGATATTACGGCTATATGTGGTCAAAGGTCTACGCCGCGGACATGTTTACTCGCTTTGCACGAGAAGGGATTCTCAACAAAAAGACAGGGATGGAATACAAACGTGCGATCCTCGAACAAGGCGGTAGTCGTGATGAACTCGACCTTGTGCGAGATTTCTTGAAACGCGAGCCAAACAACAAAGCATTTCTCAAAGAAATTGGGGTAGCATAAAGGGCGCAACAGAATACAGGGGTTTCCCATACGGGAAACCCCTGTATTCTGTTGCGCCCTGCACCCTTATAAACCCCTAAAAGAACACAATCTTTTCGATGGAAGACTCAGGATTAAAGATGTCGGTCACATATACCTCTGCAGTGGAGTAGGGAGCAAGATTCTGGAAAGAACCAGCTTCTAGAGTGAGGAGAGTTTCCTCCCACAAAGAGAAGTCAAAGGCAGAGAGTGAAATACCTTGGAGTTGTGCGGGAACAAGAGTAAACGTGAGACACACTCCTCTGCAAAGATTCATATCCTCTTCTAGAATGAGTGTATCTTCGCTCAAAGAGACTTGGGTGCTGATAATAATACTCTCATTTTCTTCGAACAAAATTGAGTCCTCACTGATAGGGTCACCTGAGGTAATGGCACCAGGAGAGAAAGGGGCAATCTCAGTCAGATAATCCACGGGAGCATTGAATAAGAATGCTTTCTTGCCATTATGCACTCCCCAGAAATATCCTATGAGAAGGCCTATCGCAA
>CAYWES010000018.1:0-5317 GCA_964457625.1 uncultured Candidatus Saccharibacteria bacterium | reverse complement strand
CATAGTTGATGGTGATGACCACCGTACGGATCACGCTGTCGCAACTGTCCACATCGCGGAACACATGATACAGCGTAGTGCTTTCCGTATAATCAACCCCTTCAAATGTATAACTGTCGCAGGCCGTAAAGGACAGGTTCCGGGTCTCGGCCGCCGGCTTGACTATCAATGATAATGTTACCACACTGTCACATCCAAAACTGGTCTGGAACGTATCAATATACACCCCGCTCTGGCTCAGTACCTGTGTGCCGAAGGTATAGGTTTCTCCATAGCAGATCACCGCATTATCCGTATTCGTTACATTCGGATGCACCGTAATATCATGATCAGTGCTCGTGGGGGCGCCGCAACCTACCGTTACCGTATAGGTGATCGTTGCCGTACCGCTGCTCAGCGCCGTTACCTGGCCGCTAACCGCATCTACACTCACCACAGCCGGATCGCTGCTGCTCCAGGCGCCACCGGAAGACCCGCCGCTCTGGATAAGCTGCGCTGTTTCATCTTCACATAATTGGGATACTCCGGTAATATTCCCCGCCACTGCATTCGGATTTACTACAACATCAACCGTATTGCTGCTCGTATCGCAACCGCCTGTTATGCTATAAGTAACCGTTACGGTGCCGGGACTTACACCTAAAAGTGTTCCAGAGGCATCAACTGTAGCTACCGATACATCGCTGCTGTTCCACCAACCTCCGGCTGGCGTTCCGCTCAGGCTTATCGTATTATCCATACAGACATCGCCGGGGCCGGTAATTGCAGGAGTGCTCGTTGCCGTACCTACCGTAATATTCTGACTGGCATTGGTAGTGCCGCAACCATCCGTATAGGTATAGGTGATCGTGGTGCTGCCGTTGCTGACGCCGGTCACTACGCCGGTTACCGCATCAATAGTGGCCACACCCGTATTGCTGCTGTTCCAGGTACCTCCACCGGGGTTCGCTGTCATACTAATGCTGTTACCAACACACAGTAGGTTACTTCCGGTAATCACTGGAACAGGCGTCGTGGGCGTAATATTGATACTCATGCTGGTGCCTACCGCACAGGCTCCTGCCGATGGCGTAAAGGTATAAACCGTCGAGCCTGCTACGGAAGTATTAATCGTGGCAGGACTCCAGCTACCGCTCACCCCATTCGTGGAGGTGCCCGGCAAGGCCGGTGCCGTGCTGTTAAGGCATAAGGGGCCTATAGGATCGAAGGTCGGCGTAAGCACCGGGTTCAGCGTTACCGTCATCTCATCGCTTGATCCCGTACAGGGGCCGCTGCCATCAGGATCGGAACCCGTAAGGGTGAAGGTCAGTGTGCCTGCTGCTATATCCGCTGCGGTGATCGTATAGGTCGTATTTTCCGTATTGGCATCGGCAAGTGTGCCGCTGCCGCTTGTCGTCCAAACTACCGTGGGTGCATTCGTTGAAGTACCGCTAAGCGTTATCGTGCTTTGATCGGAACATATCGTTTGATCGGAACCCGCACTTACCGTTACCGGGGTCTGGCAACTACAGTCTATGATCTCAATATCCATCGTAAAGGGTCCGTCTGCCAGGCAGCCCTGACCCGCATCAGGGGTAAAGGTATAAGTTGTCGTTCCTAAAGTGCCCGTACTAATCGTGGCAGGACTCCAGCTACCCGTAATACCATTGCCGGATACGGAAGGTAAGGACGGGGGAATACTGTCCTGGCAAACCGTATTAATGGGCGTGAAGGTCGGGATAATATCCGCATTCACAATCACATTAACGGAGGCATTACTACCGCAGCCGTCAACGGTGGCCGTTGCCGTATAGCTGCCGCCATCGGCAAGGGATGCAGAAGTGATAGTGATCGTTGAGCCGGTTGCTGTTCCCGTTGGTGTAGTCCAGCTATAAGTAGCATCAGGGTTAACCGGATCTACCGATACCGTCACCGCTTCGCCCTCACATACCGGCCCGCTTTGTGTCAGTGTCGGAGCATCAGGTGAATTCGGATTGCTCAGCACTGCAAGGCTGATGACATTGGAGCTGCAGCCTGACGTACTGCTTACACTGATATTGGTATAGTTGCCGGCGCCAAGATTACTGATCACGATATTACCGCCACCATCTGCCGTCTGGCCGCTAAGCTGTACGCTGCCGTTATAGCTGATATCATAGCTCTCACCTGCCGTGAGACCTGTTATGGTGATGCTGCCATCCGTTACGTTACATTCCGTAGGATTGGAGGTAACGGTATCTATTGCCGGTACGACATTAACCGTTACTTCCTGTGTGGCTTCCGCACTCGTACAACCGTTTACCGTTACCGTTACCGTATAGGTGCCGCCGGCTGCTAAGCTGCCGCTGTTGATTACAGGATCTTCATCCGTAGCGCTGAACCCGTCCGGGCCGCTCCAATTAAACGTGCCGCCGCTTGCTGATGCCGTGCTGCCCAACTGGATATTTTCTCCTTCGCATACGCTTACGGCAGCTTCCGTCGTGATGGTCGGAATGGCGTTTACTGCTACGGTGATTGTACTTTCTCCGCTAACGCAGCCGTCAACGGTGGCCGTTGCCGTATAGTCGCCGCCATCGGCAAGGGATGCAGAAGTGATAGTGATCGTTGAGCCGGTTGCTGTTCCCGTTGGTGTAGTCCAGCTATAAGTAGCATCAGGGTTAACCGGATCTACCGATACCGTCACCGCTTCGCCCTCACATACCGGCCCGCTTTGTGTCAGTGTCGGAGCATCAGGTGAATTCGGATTGCTCAGCACTGCAAGGCTGATGACATTGGAGCTGCAGCCTGACGTACTGCTTACACTGATATTGGTATAGTTGCCGGCGCCAAGATTACTGATCACGATATTACCGCCACCATCTGCCGTCTGGCCGCTAAGCTGTACGCTGCCGTTATAGCTGATATCATAGCTCTCACCTGCCGTGAGACCTGTTATGGTGATGCTGCCATCCGTTACGTTACATTCCGTAGGATTGGAGGTAACGGTATCTATTGCCGGTACGACATTAACCGTTACTTCCTGTGTGGCTTCCGCACTCGTACAACCGTTTACCGTTACCGTTACCGTATAGGTGCCGCCGGCTGCTAAGCTGCCGCTGTTGATTACAGGATCTTCATCCGTAGCGCTGAACCCGTCCGGGCCGCTCCAATTAAACGTGCCGCCGCTTGCTGATGCCGTGCTGCCCAACTGGATATTTTCTCCTTCGCATACTGCTATTGCTGCCTCTGTTGTGATCGTGGGAATTTCATTTATAGTGATGCTTAATACATTTGATGTTGCCGTACAGCCGTCTTCGGTGGCCGTTACCGTATAATCTCCGTTGTCGGTCCCTATAGCCGTACTGTTAACCACATAGGTCGTATCATTCAGATAGCTGCCGCCGCCGGGAAGGTTCCAGTCGTAAGTAACGCCCGCTACAGGACTGACTACATTTATTGTCAATGTATCTCCTTCGCATATCGGGTTATTCACTGCTGCCAGCACGGGGGTGGAAGGTCCGCCGGGGTTCTGAATATTAGCTGTTACCGTATTGTCGGACATACAGCCCTCAGGGGTCTCCACACTTATTGCCGTATAGGAACCTGCTGCAAGACCGGATACCGTCACTGCGCCCGGACCGTCTGAGGATGCTGTTACCGGACCGCCGGGGCTGTAGTTTACCGTATAGGAAGTATTGGCACTTAATCCCGTAAGCGTAAAGCTACCATCCGCAACACCGCAGGCACTCGTAGGAAATGCACTTACTGTAATAACAGGAGACGGATTGACCGTAAGCGTAAAGCTTAGCGGTGTACCGGGACAGCCATTGGCCGTTGGTGTTAACGTGATAGTCGATACCTCGGCACTAAGACCGCTGGTTTGGGTTACAAAGGTGCCGATATTGCCATTGCCTGATGCACCAAGACCCGTAGCCGTATTGTCATTCGTCCAGCCATAGGTCGTACCCGTTACCGGCCCGCTAAAGCTCAATCCCGGAAATACTTCGCCTGCACATATCGTCTGTGCACCCGGATCATCCACCGTGGGGGTCGGATGTACTACTGCCGTAACCGTAGCATCCGTACTCGTACATTCAAACTGGCTGCCGTTTACCGTATAATTCCCGTCATCCGTGCCGGGTACTGCTGCTGATACGCTGTAAGTGGTACCCGTATAGCTGCCGCCGCCGGGTAAGGTCCAGGTATAAGTAGCATCCGTTACCGCATTCGTGATCGTTAAGGTCAGGGTGGATCCCTCGCATACAGGACTGTTATTGCTTATAACAGGAATAGCAGGTGCAACAGGATCGGTAAGCGTGGCGCTAACCGTATTCGATGCACAGGAAGCCGGTGCTGCCGTGCTTACACTGATATTGGTATAATTACCTGCCGAAAGGCCGCTAATAGTTATGATGCCGCCGGCATCTGAACTCAATGTGGTCGTTTGGATGGTGCCGGATGGATCCGTATAGCTTACAATAAATCCGCTACCGCTTGCCGGAAGACCGGCAAGAGCTATACTGCCGTCTGTGCCTAAGCAGGTGGTAGGATCCGTTACCGTAGCCGTGATAACCGGAGTCGGGTTAATCGTGATGGTATAGCTTTGATCAGAGCCGGGACAGCCGTTGGCCGTTGGCGTGATCGTTACCGTGCCGCTGATGGCCGAAAGGCTTGTATTGGTAGCCGTAAAGGCCGGAATATTGCCATTGCCTGATGCGCCAAGACCTATGGCCGTATTGTCGTTCGTCCAGCTGAAGGTAGTGCCGGTAGGCGTAGCCGTCAATACATTGACCGGCACGGCGGTACCTGCACAAAATGCAGTATCTGAAGGATCGGTTAGCGCAGGCGTCGGATAGATCGTAACGCTTAACGTACTGTCGCTGCCCACACAAACACCTTCCGTTGCCGTTACACTGTAATCTCCGCTGCCCGAAGGAGTAGCGCCCGACAGCGTATAGCTTGTGCCCGATGCCGTACCCCCGCCGGGTAGTGACCAGGTATAGCTATAAGATGGATCGGGACTGATGACACTCAGGGTCAGATTATCTCCCTCACATAGTGGAGCAACAGGCGCCACTGCCGGTGCTGCCGGTGCATTAGGATCAACTAAGGCTATTGTACCCGCTACCGATGCGCAGGAGGCCGGCGCCACTGTGGTGACTATGATATTATTATAGGTGCCGCTGCCCAGATTGCTCACCGTATAGGTACCTGTACCCGATGATACTATGGAGGTACTCACTGCGCCCGCGGGACCGTTATAACTTAAAGTATAGTTCGTATTGTTAGCTAAACCGCTGATCGTAATGCTGCCGTCGGTGGCCTGGCATACCGAAGGATCCGTCTTCGTCAGATTGCC
>CAYWES010000017.1:0-5374 GCA_964457625.1 uncultured Candidatus Saccharibacteria bacterium | reverse complement strand
GGAAAGTGTGTATGTGGGCAACTGCATCGCGGGTTCGAATCCCGCTCTCTCCGCTTTCGCCCGCCAAAGTTTTTTAACGAAGGCGGGCTTTTTTATGCAACAAATTCACCTTTAGTTATAATGTTCAGTAGCGGGCTTCGGAGGCTGGCTCCTATGTTTGCCAAAACAAATGCAGGAGACAGCTTCTGCGTATTTCTCCCCGCTGCTGTAGTTTTTGGCTCTGACATAAAATTTTACATTTATTGTTAAGCCGATAGAATGTTGACTTCGATTGATAGGTATTGCCGGGCTTACATGCCTGCCTTTTTGTTACACGGAGCATCGGGGTATTGCTACTATTTAGCATTTTCATTTTCGTATATTAGCTTTTATTAAACACGAATAATACGCTTTCTCCTTTGGCTGCCTGCACTCATTTTGACTCATTGTATGGTAGATTTATAATACCTGTGTAGTGATGTTTTGGTCAATTGTATGTACTCGTATATTTGATTAGCATAAATTAATGTTAATAAAAATAATGCTATTATGATAAATAATAACACTTATGTACATTACACTTCGATTCTATTTAACGGGTGTGCCGAAAACCGATTCAGAGTAGGCAAAAATTAATTTTAGTTATGATGAAGAAACAACTATCCAAATTTCGACATTGGCGAATGAGCAGAGCCTGGATATTGCCTGTGCTGTTATTCTTACTGCTCTCATCAGGTAGAGCTAATGCACAGTACTGCAACTCTAACTTTACGAATGTAACCTACGAGTTCATTACGAATGTGACTTTTGCCGGGATCAATAATACTACGGCGGGCATTACAGGAGGTCCTGTGAATTATACATCTCAGGTAGCTACTGTTACTCCAGGCATCCCTGCTACACTTTCGGTTACGATTGATCCTGATGCTAACGATTATGTCTATGCATTTATTGACTGGAATCAGAACGGTATCTTGAATGATGCCGGGGAGGTCTATACTTTGGCTACGCTTACTGCTGCAGCCGGCCCCCATACGATGAGCATTACACCTCCTGTTAGCGCTACACCCGGTAGTACCCGGATGCGGGTGATGTGTGCTTGGAACAATGCTACCGCAAATCCATGTATGAGTATTACTTATGGTGAAGCGGAAGATTATACGGTGAATGTGATACCAGCTACCGGTTGTTCGGGTATGCCTTCTGGCGGTACCGCCAGTGCCAGCCCGGTGAGCGGCGCTCCGGGATCCACTTTTTCCGTTTCTGTTTCCGGGGCAACTGCAGCATCCGGATTGGCATACCAGTGGCAGACTTCTGAAGACGGTGTGTCCGGCTGGACCGATATAGGTGGTGCCACTTCAGTTAGTGCCGCTGTCACTGCGGTAGCCACACTGACTACTACTTATTACCGTCTGCGCATCATCTGTACCGCAACCGGCGATACGGCTTATTCTACAGTGACGAGCTTTGAAACCGTTCCAATTTTTATCATGGGCAGTTCATCAACGGTAACGACCTGCGGTGGTACATTTTATGACAGCGGCGGTCCTGATGGAGCATATTCCAATAATGAAAACAGTACTATGACCTTTTACCCCTCCACTCCGGGCGCTAAGGTTCAAATGACCTTTACGGCATTTCAATTAGAGGGTTGCTGCGATTATGTATATGTATATGACGGCAACTCTACATCAGCACCGGTATTGGTAAATGGGGTAAACGGTACTAATACGCCTAACGGAGGTGCTATGATGACCTCAACGGCTGCCGATGGTTCTTTGACCGTACGCTTCACTTCGGATGTTTCGGCGACTTATTCTGGATGGACGGCTACTTTAGGTTGCGATTTGTCCGGAGCAGTACCCTGCGCAGGTATCCCGGACGGGGGAACTGCCGTGGCTACGCCGAGCATGGGAGCGCAGGATGCCAGCTTTATATTAACCGGAGATGGTACCAGCCAGGCTATTGATATGGAATATCAGTGGCAGATTTCTGATGACGGGGTCAGCGGCTGGACAGATATACCCGGTGCAACTACGATGAATTATACAGCAACATCGGTATCCACCATTGGTGTTATAAAATACTACAGACTGGTAACTACTTGTCCGACATCAGGAGAGACCTCTTACTCTTTGGTGGCAACATATGAAACTATTCTGACCTACTGCACTCCTTCCACTACAGGTGCTACGATAAATTACACTTCGAATGTAACCATTAGCGGAGGTGTAACCGGGTTTAGTAATTCTGTATCTATCGGAAGCGGTAACGGCTCAGGCTATAACGGTACAGGTTATACCGACTACTATGCCACATATTCAGCTTCTGCCGTACAGGGGACTTCCGTTAATTTCAGCGTAACCGAAGAAGGAAGTGCCGGACAGTGCCGGATATGGGTGGACTGGAACCAGGATGGCGACTTCACTGATGCGGGAGAGGAAGTATATGTCAATGCCGGTACCGGTGGAACTACTTATACATTTACCGGTTCATTTATGATACCTACGGATGCTGTATCGGGTAATACCCGGATGAGGGTAAGAACAAACTGGTATAATGGAATGACATTAGCGCCATGCGGCTCGCTGGATTATGGCGAAGCGGAGGATTATATGTTTACGGTGATAGAAGCTATTCCATGCGCCGGTATGCCAACCGGTGGCACCTCCTCTACAGCACCATCATCAGGCGCTCCTTTATCGACATTTAACCTGTCCGTATCGGGTTCAACACCTGCCGGCGCTCTTGCTTATCAATGGCAAAGTTCAGCCGATGGGGTGTCTGGCTGGACTAATATTGCCGGCGCTACTACTGCAATATATTCTGCTACTGCTGTCAGCGACTATACAACTACTTCATACCGACTGTTAGTGATCTGTACCACAACAGATGATACAGCATATTCTACCGTAACATCGTTTGAAACCGTACCGGTTTTTAATATGACTAACGGGACAGCGACAACCTGTAGCGGAACATTCTACGACAGCGGTGGTCCTGACGGAGTCTATAATGTTAGTGACGACAGAACCATGACAATTTATCCGGCCACACCAGGCGCAAAGCTACAGATACAGTTTACCTATTGGTGGATGGAATATATAAACTATGACTGGCTCAAAATATACGATGGAAATTCTACATCTGCTCCATTGTTAGGGCAATGGGGAGGTGCCACTGATGGCTATGCCGGCCCTAATATAACGATGTCTCCCAATGGAGGCGCTATGATTACTTCTACTGCTGCGGACGGATCGCTTACCTTTGTATTTCATACTGATGGCTCTGGCCAATATGCCGGATGGGTGGCTACCTTAGGTTGTAGCTGTACACCTCCTCCCGCAGTAACAGCCGCATCTACTGCTCCAAGCTATTGTGGCAATAATGACGGCTCCATACAACTGAGCGGCTTGAGCGCCAGTGCGTCTTATACAGTTGGTTACTCTAAAGACGGAGTGCCTCAAACAGACTTGGTGATTAGCTCAAATGCCTCCGGCGAGCTGACGATTCCCAACCTGGGTGCAGGCGCTTACACGAATATCGTTTGCCAGACACCGCCAATGTGTCCAACCGATCCGGTGAGCGTAACACTTATTGATGGACCTTTACCGGTAACTATTTCGGGCACTACCGATGTTACTACCTGTGGCGTTACGGACGGTACTATGACGATTAGCGGCCTGCAGCCAGGTGCTTCTTATATGATTGATTACAATATCGGCGTGGTGGCTCAGCCTACCTTCTCCGGTGCAGGCAATGGTTCAGGTGAAATTGTAATGATGGGACTATCCTCCGGCACTTATTCCAATATTATCGTAGCCCAGACCGGCGGTTGCACCAGCAGCCCCTTAGGACCGGTAACGATAGCCGCCCCGGTTAAGCCCGCGATCACGATCTCCGGCGGTAACCCGAATACTGACTGTACCACACCAAATGGTACTATTATCCTGTCCTCTCCGGGATTTGTAAGCGGTACTACTTATGATATCTGGTATAACGGAACACAGCATGGCACTTTAGATGCGGATATCAACCAGCAGATTACCATTGCCGGCCTGACCGCGGGTACTTATTCCAATATCTTTGTAGTAACACCTCAAATGTGTAATTCCGATACGGTGCTGACACAAACCGTAACGGGCGCTGCACCGAGCGTAACCATCACCGGCGCTACCGCTACCGATCCTTCCGATTGTAATGCAGCAGACGGTATGATTGAGCTAAGCGGAGTATTTGTAAACGGCAGCCTTCCGGAGGTTACTTACAAGCATAACGGCGTATTCGAAAGCACATTAGGCTTTGCCAGTGCTACTACCATCCAGTTGATGGGTCTTACTGCCGGTGTTTATGACAGCATCCGGGTGAATGATGCCTGTCCTTCCAATACCTGGGGACCGGTTACCTTATCCGATGGCATAAGCGGTACCGGCATAGCTACCACAAGTGCTACCGAAACCAATACACAGGGTTCCGGTGCTGAAGTGAACTATGCTAACAGTACCTGCCAACTGATTGCTACCATCAGCTCATCCGACAGCTTAGGCAGTGTAACGGCTTCGGTAACCGTAGCGGGTGGCACACAAATGTATAATGGCGTTGAACCGTATATCGGACGTTTTTACGACCTGACTGCGGCAAATAACCTGGGCGGTACGGTAACGATATACTTTACCGATGCGGAGATCAATGCTTATAATACGGCTGTAAACGGATTGGGTAATCCTCTGTATCCTGCTATCGGCGCTAACGGAGAAAACCTCCAGATCACGGCATATCACAGCCCGGATCCCGGCAGCGGACCTGATGGTTATGACACTACCGGTTCAGAAGTGATTGTACCTGTAAGCATCGTGCATAACGGCGGTATCTGGGAGATCACCTTTACAACGAGCAGCTTCTCCGGCTTCTTTGCACATACCAACCTGAACAGCACACCGCTTCCGGTTAAGCTGGCCGACATCAGTGCGCAAAACTTAGGTGCCACCAACCGTGTGGACTGGAGTACTACTGAAGAAGCACAGGGTGACCGCTTTGTGATCGAGCGCAGTGCAGAAGGCAAACATTTTGAAGCTGTGGGCAGCACCGATGCCAAAGGCATTTCCGGCAGCCGTTACAGCTTTGTGGATGCCACGCCGCTTCATGGTGTTAACTACTACCGTGTGGAAGTGCTGAACAATGACGGCAGCCGTTTCTACAGTAAAGTAGTAAACGCTACGGTAAGCACGAAAGGTTTGGATATCGAAGCCTATCCGAATCCTGTTAAGGATGAGCTTACCGTAAGAGCAAATGGTATTGTCAACGGTACCGGTACTTTACTGCTGATGGATGTATCGGGCAGAGTAGTAGGTCGTGCAGGTATCGAAAGCAACGGCATCGCAACCTTCTCTATGGA
>CAYWES010000016.1:0-6893 GCA_964457625.1 uncultured Candidatus Saccharibacteria bacterium | reverse complement strand
ACCTCAATATCGTTCCGTGTAGGACCTTTTGACGCGGAGATTTTGGAAAAAGAATACATGCCCGTATTCACCGCGGAGGACTTCGTAAGTTTGGGGAGATTTCAAATGTACATCAAGCTTATGATTGATGGTGTCGCATCGCATCCTTTTTCCGCGACAACCCTCCCGCCGATTACTCCTCCCGAACAATCAAGCAAAGAAGAGGTGATTGCTTCCTCACGCGACCTCTATGCGCGCCCACGCAAAGATGTTGAGAAAGCAATTACTGATTGGTATACGGAAGGACAAACTCCTATACCAAAGACACCTGCTACTTCAGAAAAAAAGACAGAAGGTGTCTCTCGTACGTCCACCCCTCCGCGCATACAACCTCATCGTGAAAAAGCACATGCTTCAAAGAGGGAAACTCCTCAAAAACGAACGGTTCAGAATGAAGAACCGGCTACAGAAAAACCTTTCGCCGAAGCATTTAAACATATTACTCCCCACAAAAAACCTGCACCTTCTCAAAAACAAGAATCACCCTCACATGTCCCTCGCCAAGAAATTTCTCTCAAAGATATTCCAAAGGGAACCGCCCCTTCATCTCAGAATAAAGATTCTCTGAAAAGCGCTTTGGCTGATATTTTGGACAAGGAACCAAAGAAACCCGCACCGGCTCATCGCAATCCCATAAAGCCTCCTTTGAAACAAATCAAGAAGAACATCCCAGAAAAGATTGAACCCAAAGAGAGAGCTGTCCCTGTGCAGGTGGAGAAAAAAAATGTCGTTTCTCCGCGTGCCATGGAACACGACACTCCTCCAGAAAAACGTCCGGTAGCGCGAGAGGTTCCTGAGGACGTCCTTACCGCAATTTTGAGAGGGGAAGACTAGTGTTGTATCTATGAGAATCTTTGCAGTCATCCTTTTTTGGTTTTTAAGTGCACAGATTGCATCCGCTGCAGTGCTGATTAATGAGATTGCGTGGATGGGGACTACGAGTGCGAATGATGAATGGATTGAGCTCGTCAATACTGGCAATCAATCTGTAAATCTCGCGGGCTGGACTCTTCGTATTGCAAGAGCAAATGATGAAAATAACATCATTAAAGATATTCCTCTAAGTGGGACAATTTCAGCAAAGGGCTATCTTCTTATTGAACGCAACAATATATCTTTTGGTACGGGTATTACCAACACTGGCGCGATTATTGTACTCTTTAATGAAACACAAACGCGTGTAGATATTGTGGACGGTAGTGATAACTGGAAGTTGAATGGTGTCGACACTATTGGTGACAATGACACCAAAGAAACTGCGCAACGTGATGGCTCATTATGGATTACTGCAATGCCAACACCTGGCGCGCAAAATGTTTCTCTTGCTCAACAGAGTCCCCAAACATATTCTACAACGAACAATCAACAAGAATACGAGGCTCCTGTAGAGTTGCAGAGTACCCCAGCAAAAAAAGTTGTCATTATCGAAAAAGATCCGTACCTTATCATTAGTACAATCCCTCGCACGATTATGGCGGGAGCGTCGATTAAATTTTCTGCAACATTGTATGGTCCGGGTGGTGGAGTTATTCCGTATCCGCAGATGAGGTGGTCGTTTGGTGACGGTACCATCCGCGACGGCTCTTCTGTAGAGCACATCTATCGGTATCCCGGAGAGTACACCGTGGTGATTGATGCCACATCGGGGTATTATTCCGCGGTCGATCGTTTTGCGATTACCGTGGTGGCACCTCAAATTACCGCAACGACGGGAGGAGAAGAGGGGAGCTACTTTATCTCTCTTGAAAATCGTATGGCGATTGATCTTAACCTCTCGGGGTGGTCGCTTTCGTATGCCGGTAGCGAGTTCCTCGTTCCTCAGAATACCATCATTGCTTCTCGGAAAACATCATTCTTTCCTTCTGAAGTAACAGGACTCGCTACGCCAGTGGGGTCGACACCGGAAATTCGTCTGCCAAGCGGTGTCTCAATCATAAAAGAATTATCTCCCGTGTCTATCCCTTCTTATCAACCACCGCCACCGCAGGAGTATATTCATTACGAAGTTTCGCCCTCTTCTCCTGCACCTTTTTTAGAATCCTCTCAACAAGCTTCTGTAACACAAGCATTTATACAGGAGGAGGTCATTGAGCCCGTTCCTCAAGGTCAACCCATTATTCTCGGGGGACATGTGAAAAAACAAAACTTGATTCCTTGGTACTTCAGTATAGGACTTTTTGTGTTGACGGTGATGTTTTTGTTTCGCCTCACCCGTCACGGGCAAAGCGATAAAAAAGAACCCTCAGAAGAAGAGATTAATATCGATGAGTATGAGATTGTTGAAGAGGATAGGGGGGGGGGTAATCCTTAAGACACTATTCTTATTTTTGCCCAGATCAGACATCTCCCCGAATATTTGACTTTTTCTTTAAATCTGCTATACTCCCCATATGTGAGTGCGCAAGGGGCAACCCTTGGGTAACTTTCAACAAACGAATGTCTACATAAGTCCCCGCGCAAGCGGGGATTTGTGTTTTTATTCCTACCCCAAAAAATAGGGCATATGGCAGGGCAGTTGTTTGAATTTTCTGAGATTTCCCCTATACTGAATATGTTCCTGTATTCCCTTGACCGGCGGCTGCACTCACATATTAGACATTTGTTGGAGCTCGCCCCCGCCGGTCAAGAGAGGATAGGAGTAGCCCCCGAAAACTCTGGCAGATTTGTGTGCCTAGAGCGTTCGGGGGATTTCATTATCTATGAGCATTTTTATTCAAGAAAACGTTTCCTTGGCTCCCCTCAGCAGGATGAGGACGGGAGGTGTCGCAAAGTTTTTGACGCACGTCTCATCGCTCGATGAGATACGAGAAGCACTTTCTTTTGCAGAGAAAAAAAATCTTCCTTATTGGATTTTTGGTGGAGGATCAAACACGCTTATCCCCGATGAAGGGTTCTCGGGGCTTGTTATGGTTATTTCCGTTGAAGGTATTTCGTATGAACCCATGGGCGATCGTGTCTTGGTAACACTGGGAGCGGGGGAAGTATGGGATGACGTAGTGAGAAACTGTGTGTCTCGTGAATTGTGGGGCATAGAAAACCTCTCACTCATCCCGGGGAGTGTGGGCGGAGGAGTAGTACAAAACATTGGTGCATACGGTGTAGAGATCTGTGAGATAGTCGTGTGGGTTGAAGCATTTGATATACGTGCAAACACAATCAAGCGTTTCTCTCGTGAAGCATCGCTCTTTGAATATCGTACAAGTCTTTTTAAGAAAGATCCGCGCTATATCATCACACGTGTTGCTCTTGAGCTTCATACAACACCACACCCTCGTCTCGCGTACGAGGATGTTTCGCGTCATCTTAGAGAAAAAGAATTAGACACCCCATCACTTGCGGATATGCGCGCGGCTATTATTGAGATTCGTATGGCAAAACTCCCCGGAGAAGACCTTGGCACACTGGGGTCATTTTTTAAAAACCCTGTCGTATCGTCTGAAGAGGGAACACGTCTAGAGCGCATATTTCCTGGTATAAAAACATATCCCTATGGAGAAGGTTTTATAAAACTTTCCGCAGCATGGCTCATTGATCACGCGGGAGGATTTCGCGGAATGCGTCAGGGTGATGCGGGTGTGTATGAAAAGCAATCACTCGTCTTGGTGAATCACGCACACGCGACAACACGTGATATTCAGCATCTCGCGGAGAGTATAAAGAAAAAAATTTTTGACCTCACTACAATCATGCTTGAAGAAGAAGTGGTGGTGATGAAATAGCATTTTCAAAAATAAAAAGTTATCCACAGTTTTTTATAAAAAATTATTGCAGGGTGTTTTTTTAATTGCGATAATAAATACAGATCATTGTACACTGCATCAGAAAAAGTTTGATGCATATGATCCAATAGTTGAACATGATTGTTTTCGAATACTTGTTTGGATTCAATCGGTCGAAAATTATTGTTGATTAATAATTTGCATACATCTCCCCGTGCATTGCATGAGGAGAAACAAAACAAAAATGGCAGCAAAGAAGAAAGCCACAAAAAAGAAGGCCGCAAAGAAAGTAGCAAAGAGAAAGGTTGCTAAGAAGGCGGTAAAGAAAGTGGCAAAGAAGAAGACGACAAAAAAGAAGGCGGCAAAGAAGGCCGTAAGGAAAGTCGCAAAGAAGCGCGCGTAAGCCGCATTCTGACGAGTACACAGAGAAAAAGCCCCGGAAATGGGGCTTTTTCTCTGTGTCTCTGAGGGTTCGTATTGAACGCGAATGTATGATAGTATGTAGGTCTAATATGTCATTTATATCATCATTATGGAGCACTAATTTGGCCTCAAAGCACCGAGGGGTCATAAAGCAAATCAACGCGCGCGAAGAGGAAATGAAGGCGCTTTCCGACGAAGCGCTCCGTGCAAAGACACAGGAGTTTAAAGATCGCCTGAGTGAGGGAGCAACGCTCGAGAGCTTAATCCCGGAAGCATTTGCCGCGGTACGTGAGGCATCTCGTCGTACACTCGGGCAGCGTCACTACGATGTTCAGCTCATCGGAGGAATTGTGCTCCACGAGGGAGGGATTGCCGAGATGATGACCGGTGAAGGGAAGACCTTGGTAGCAACACTTCCCGCGTACTTGAACGCTCTTACCGGAAGGGGAGTCCATGTGGTAACCGTGAATGATTATCTCTCTCGTCGTGATGCGACATGGATGGGACAAATTTATTCATTCCTCGGCATGTCTGTGGGAGTGCTTAACCATGCCGCTTCATATCTCTATGATCCAAATCATCAAGACAAGGATGACGAGCGTGACGCGCTCGGATCGTTTAAGGTAGTACATGAGTTTATGCGCCCCTGCTCCAAGAAGGATGCATACGCTGCTGATATTACCTACGGCACCAATAATGAATATGGTTTTGATTATCTTCGCGACAACATCGCGTATCATACGGAAGATCTCTCCCAGCGCGAGTATGCCTTCGCTATTGTTGATGAGATAGACTCTATTTTGATCGACGAGGCACGTACTCCGCTTATTATCTCTGCCCCGTCTCGCGATGCAGAAAATCTTTACCAACTCTTTGCAGGTATTGCAACACAATTTATTAAAGACAAAGATTATACGGTTGATGAAAAATTAAAAGCGATTCAGATTACCGATGAAGGTATTGATAAAGCAGAACGCCTCCTCGGTGTTGAAAATATTTATACGGAGAAGGGAATCAAGTACGTGCACCATCTTGAGACTGCCGTGCGCGCGCAGGCAATCTTTCATCGCGACAAGGAGTATGTTGTCCGTGATGGAGAAATCGTCATCGTAGATGAATTTACAGGGCGCCTTCAGCCGGGCCGTCGCTGGTCGGAAGGACTCCATCAAGCGGTAGAGGCGAAGGAAGGGGTAAAAATTCAACAAGAATCGAGAACCTTTGCCTCCATTACATTTCAGAATTACTTCCGTCTCTACGACAAGCTTGCCGGCATGACCGGTACCGGCGCAACCTCAGCCGAAGAATTTTTCAAAGTATACAAGCTTGATGTTAAAAAGATTCCTACCAATCGTACGGTGTCTCGTATAGACCATCAGGACCTCATCTTCCAGACAGAACAAGGAAAGTTTAAAGCTATCGCACGCAAGGTAAAAGAACTTCATGCTAAGGGGCAACCCGTCCTCATCGGTACGGTATCTATTGAAAAGAACGAGCTTCTCTCGGGATTTCTCCGTCGCGAGGGGGTTCCTCATGAGCTTTTGAACGCAAAGAACCATGAACGTGAAGGTGAGATTATCGCGCAAGCGGGACGCAAGGGTGCGGTGGTTATCGCGACAAACATGGCAGGACGCGGTGTGGATATCAAACTCGGCGGTAATCCCGGTACGGATGAATTGTATGAAGAAGTAAAATCTCTCGGAGGACTTTTCGTCTTGGGAACCGAGCGCCATGAAGCTCGTCGTATTGATAATCAGCTCCGCGGACGTGCGGGTCGTCAGGGAGACCCCGGTGAGACACAATTTTTTGTTTCTATGGAAGACAGCCTTATGCGCGTATTTGCGTCCGACGTGGTAAAGACGATGATGGGCAAACTCGGTATTCCTGAGGATGAGCCAATCCACAACAAGCTCATTTCTCGCTCATTAGAAAATGCTCAGGAGAAAATTGAAGGATTTCATTTTGACGCCCGCAAGCACGTGCTCTCATATGATGATGTGATGACGCAACAGCGCTCCTATATCTACGGTATGCGTCGAAACATTCTCCTCGGGGGAGAGGAAGATTCCAAGGGATACCTTGAAGAAATCATTGCAGGAGACGAGGCGCTTACCCGTTTGGTCTCTGAGAAAATCGACCAAGTTGGGGAAGGGGAGTTTTATACTGCCGTGAAGCGCCTTATCCTCCAGGTGACCGATATGATGTGGATGGAACATTTGGAAGCGATGGATTACATGAAGTCATCGGTTAATCTTCGCGCGTATGGACAGCGTGATCCGCTCATTGAGTATAAAAAAGAAGGGCTCCGTCTCTTCCGTGATCTCAAGGAATCCATACAGAATGAAATTATTCGCATGATTCCGGGTATTGGCGTTGGCGCGTTTATTCAAGAAGAAGCGAAAGCTCGTGAAGCAGTGGAGCAGGCGCGAGAAATTGGAGGTGGGGAAGACGCGGCATCCACCGCATCACCAATCCATTCTGAAAAAATCAATCGCAATGATCCCTGTCCTTGTGGGTCGGGTAAGAAGTGGAAAAAGTGTCATGGGGCATAGGGTATTTATTGCAAAATAGCATTTTTAATCTGTAAAGATATGTTTTTAAAAACTATTATAAAATAAGGCTATTTTAGTGTTTTTTAGAGAATATTCATTTTTTGCCCGTCAAAACTATTGACTTTTTTGAAAAAATTTGCTAGTATTTGGGAATCGTCAGGCA
>CAYWES010000015.1:0-7436 GCA_964457625.1 uncultured Candidatus Saccharibacteria bacterium | reverse complement strand
AAGAGGTTTAAAAACCAATATCCAAAACCACTCTCTTTTTTGACTTCAATATGTACCGAGCTCAAATGCTCGGGCGTCACACCGTAATTCACGAGTGTCTGCGTGAGTGATGCGTCAATTTCTTTTTCAGACTTCTTCTTTATCCCATCAAGATACTCCGCAGTGATTTTGTTGCCCTCCACCAAAATATGCGTAATCTCTCCCGCACTTAGGTCGCGCGCGATGGTGGAGATAGGAACGTCTTCAACTACTTTTTTGCCACTCGCCATCATTGAGTAGAGTGTCGCGATGATGAGGAAGATGAAAATACCATTGAGAATGGTAGAAAAAAACTTTCCGCCTGTGGGCAACTGAGGTATGCCTCGCTTTCTCTTTGCTGATTTTTTCTTTGACTGCTTCCCTTTTTGTTCTTTAAATATATCCATATATGGTGACAGTATACACAAAAACCACTCAATAAAAAATAAGCCCGAGGTCGGAAAGACCTCGGGCTTATTGAGTCGCGATACGAGCTGTCGCCCGTGAGAGGCTAGTTGCAATGTTGCTGACCTGCAGGGATTGCATCCGCATGATGCGCATATGGATCCCCCTGGGCATCACGGTCGCGCACAGCACCTACGGAGTCAACACACCACGCGCCACCACCCTTGAGGTCTGTGCTAATCGCCCACGTATTATGATTGAAACGCACGACACCTACCGCTGTGTCCGGAGTAGCACCGATTCTCGCTTCTTTCCCCGCGGTGAGAACAATGGATTTGATACGAGAATCGACCAAGAAGGACGTAGGGGGCACCGTACCAATATAATCACTGGCATGGAAGAATACATCACCCGCGCCACCGTAGCTCATCCCATTTTGGGTATAAAATAATTCTGCTTGGGAACGAAAGTTTGAGAGTTGCGTTTTCACTGCGGTATCTGAAGATTTGGTGCGTGTAGACGTCACCGACGCGATGACGACTGCCAGCAAGATACCAATAATTGCGAGGACAACGAGGAGCTCTATGAGCGTGAAGCCTCGCGTGGAAATATGTGTGTGATTCATAGAGGTATTGTACCCTCTCCCTTGCTGATTGGCAAAGAAAAAAACGCCCATGAAGGGCGTTTTTTTCTTTTTTGTGGAGATGGCGGGGATCGAACCCGCGTGCAAGAGACGTTTTCAAGAGCATCTACAAAGCATAGTCTGTTGCAAACCCTAAACAAAGGGTATTTCAGAAGAACGGCGTATCAACAGACAACGTACCGAACTTCCTCGTCTCGAGATTTCAGATCACCCGTTGAGACGACGGGGACCCTATTCCGAAATATATATCACCTCATTTCCTGCTCGGACATTGAGAAATGAGATGCGGTTATCGCTTAGGCGTATACCGGAGCAAAGTCCTTTGCCGTGAACGGCGAAAGGATAGACTTTGCCTTTGCAAGAGTTGTGTTTGCAATCTTTGCGTGTTCGAGATTTTACGAGTTCTCGAGCATTCTCGGCTTTGCACTCATGAAAGGGGCGTCCCCTGTCGAGACCAGATCATCCCCTCGTTTTTCAAACAACTCACCGAAAGCCTTTGACTTCGCGCGCGACATCACGCTCGGATTCGCGCTTTTTTATTGTTTCGCGCTTGTCGTGCGTTTTTTTCTTTGTCGCTACCGCGATACGTATCTTGAGCTTCCTTTTTTCATTATACACCGACATTGGCACTATTGTCAATCCTTTTGAATCCTCTGCCGTGGCAAGCTCCGCGATCTCCTTTTTTGAGAGGAGAAGGCGACGATTACGCACAGGATCATAGTCTTTTGGGGTATTGCCCGGCTGGTAGGGGTGAATCGTCATCCCAATGAGATATGCTTCCCCACCACGCACTGTGACGTGCGCGCCTTCAAGAGATGCACGCTTGGCGCGCAGTGCCTTCACTTCAAATCCCAAAAGCTCCATACCCGCCGTATAGCGCTCATGGAACTCATAGGTGAAGTGGGCTTTTTTGTTTTCGACAAGACTCATACGCTTGGATTATACCATAGACCTTATGAGGGGGAGCCTTGTCCGTTCTCGTATGATATACTTTATCCATATGGAAAGAACAAATATATCAATCATTATTATTGTGCTCATTTTAGGACTGGGGGTATACGTCGTGTGGTCAGATCAGAAGAAAGGTCCGTCACTCAGAAACGTGGACGTGCTCATGAGTAGCTCAGAGACAGCCATTGTTACGGAGGATGTCACATACACGGGAGACACGGAAGGATACTTCGTACGACCCGAAGCAGAGGGAGTATATCCAGGAGTTGTCCTCATTCATGAAAACCGCGGATTGCGCCCTGAAATTCGCCAGACTGCGGAAGACTTGGCACGACAAGGATACCTCGTCCTTGCTGTTGACCTCCTCGGAGATGTGGTGGAGACACAGGAAGAAGCACGTGCGCTCACCGCTGTCTACAATCAAGAAGAGGGTGTCAGAAACATGCGCTCGGCAGTGCAGTATCTCCGCGACCAAGGGGCTACAAAAATCGCCTCACTCGGTTGGTGCTTTGGCGGACGACAATCTCTGTTGCTTGCACTCTCGGGAGAATCTCTCGACGCAACCATCATCTACTACGGCGGACTCGTCACAGACCCTGAAGAGCTCAGTATCATCTCACAGCCTGTCTTGGGTATCTTTGCCGAAAACGACCAAGCAATATCCACAGAGTCTGTAGGCGCCTTTGGAGACGCGTTGATGCTCCTCAATATTGAGCATGAAATCCACATCTACCCCGGCGTGGGGCATGCCTTTGCAAACCCTTCGGGAATGAACTATGCTCCGGAGGCAACCAAAGACGCCTGGACAAAAACACTCTCATTCCTTGAGAGAACGCTCAAATAATGGGATTTTAGGCGGATTTATCGTCAATGCGGGAGGCGCCCCTAGGGGCGCCTCCCGCATTGACTTTCAATTTGAAATACCTTATATTACATAGGAATCCGCAATGTGTTTGCGGTTTTGTTTAATCCATTGCCTCCAAAAACGAAAATCAATCATCAAATTCGCGCCAAGGAACTCCGTGTTATCACGGATACCGGTGAGAATCTTGGTACCCTTTCCCTTTCGGAGGCGCTCGCCAAGGCTCAGGAACTCGGGCTTGATCTCATTGAGATCTCCCCAAATGCCGTTCCTCCCGTGGCAAAGATAATGGATTATGGTAAGTTTCAGTACCAACAAAACAAGAAACAGAAAGAGTCCAAAGCGCGTACCCACGTCTCTGATCTCAAGTCTCTTCAGATTAAAATAGGGACATCCGAGCACGATCTCGGCTTGAAAGCAAAGACCGCATCAGGGTGGCTCAAAGAAGGGCACCGCGTTAAGATCAATCTCTTTCTCGTCGGACGATCAAAGTACGCTGAACTTTCCTTTAAGAAAGAGCGCTTGGAACGTATCCTCTCGCTCATCAGCGAAGAATACAAATTGTCCGGAGAACCGCAGAACACTCCGAAAGGACTCACGGTAATTCTCGAACGCGCGTCAAAGAAATAGCAAAGCAATCATGAAAACCAATAAATCATACACCAAGCGCCTCAAGGTAACGAAAACGGGGAAAATCCTCGCGCGCAAGCCGGGACACAACCACTTCAACGCCAAGGCAAAACGTTCAAAACAGCTTGATAAGAAAGGTACCGCTCCCTTCTCTATGACGAGCAAGGAAAAAGCGCGCTTCCTTCCCGGGCTTGTTTAATTTTTAGTAGTACGTAAGTAACACACCATGACACGAATCAAACGAGGTACGACATCATTAAAGACGCGACGCAACGTCCTCAAGGCGGTAAAGGGATACCGCTTTGGCCGTAGCAAGAAAGAAGCTCAGGCACGCGAGGCTATCGCACACGCGGGAAACTACGCGTTTGCACACCGTCGTGACAAAAAAAACAACTTTCGTCGCCTTTGGACGATTAAAATCAATGCTGCCCTCCGCCCGCTTGGTTTCTCGTATTCTCGTTTCATCGACGCGCTCAAGAAAAAGAACATCATCATCGATCGCAAGATTCTCGCCGATCTCGCGGAACACAACCCAAAGACATTTGAAAACATCGTAGCGGAAGTAAAATAGTCTCCCCATCAAAAGCCCCGCGCACTTCGTGCGCGGGGCTTTTGATTCAGAACCTCAAAAATCAACAGTAACTACCTCGCCCGACTTTGCCACGTGCGCGGGCACTCCCGTATAATCTTTGACCCGCTGAGCAAAAAAGAGTCCTGCTCCCGGCTCTGCGTGGACCACAAACACTTTTTTTAGCGTGCCTTTTACTGTTTCAATAAATCCGAGGAGCGCATCCAGATCTTTGTGCGCGGAGTACCCATCAATGGAGACTATCTTTGCGCGTACGGGGATTTCTTTCTTGTGGATGGTCACCGTCTTTGCTCCCTCTTTGAGCATGCGCCCGATTGTGCCTACCGCCTGAAACCCAATGATGAGGAGCGTGTTTTTGGGATTACTCAAATAATTAAACTCATGATGCATGATGCGTCCTCCATTGGACATTCCTGATCCGGCAATGATTATTTTCGGCGCGGGAACATCTTTAATCGCCATGGAATCACGAGCGGTTTCGGTAAAACGAAGCTTGGGAAACTTAAAAATATCATCCCCTCCGCGGATTTGCGCCTTTGTCTCTTCATTGAAGTGGTGCGCGTATTCTTGGTACAAGCGTGTGACCTTTATGGCGAGGGGTGAGTCCAAAAAGACCGGCACTTCCGGAATCTTTTTCTGTTCAACCAAGTCGTTCAACTCCGCGAGAAGCTCCTGTGTACGCTCTATGGAGAAAGCGGGGATCATGAGCACACCACCTTGAGAAATCGTATCTTGAATCGTTCTCTTGAGAAGCTCTGATCGACGCGCGCGGTCTTCGTGATTGCGATCGCCATATGTCGCCTCCATGATGAGGTACTCAATCCCCTCCAGAGAAGCCGTATCGGGGAGGATGGGGGCGGGAGAATTGCCCAAGTCTCCTGAATACACGAGCTTCTTGCCCTTGTGTTCTACCTCAAGCATTGCCGATCCGAGGATATGCCCCGCGTCACGAAAGCGCACATGGAGCTCTCCCAGAGAAATATCTTGATTGTATTCCACGGTCTTCCAATGCTTCATTGCCAAATGAACCGCGCTCTCCTCGTAGAGAGGAGCGTGCCCGTGCTCTTTCGCCTCTTTTGAAGAAAGATGAATTGTGTCGGCAAAGAGGAGCGTGGCGATATCGCGCGTGGGCGCAGTGGAATAGACGGTGCCGGTAAATCCGTCAGCAAAAAGCTTCGGGATGCGTCCCACGTGATCGAGGTGGGCATGCGTCACAAATACCGCGTCGATAGAGTGGAGGTCGTACGGAAAGGGGCCGGCGTTTTTTGGGTCACAGAGAGAGCCCCCCTGAAACATCCCGCAGTCAATCATGATTGTCGTATCTCCCAGGGTGAGAAGATGGTTTGACCCGGTTACTTCTCCTGCAGCTCCATAAAAAGCGAGGTTCATGCGCGTGAGTGTGTGTTATCTATGAATAAATCGTCTGACAAAAAGTACGGTAAGGAGTCCTCCAAAACCTCCAAAGAATATGTCACTGAGAGTATCCGGGAGCGCATTGGGAGGTACTCCTGAAAGGAATGCAACAGCAACCCCATACACTTCCCAGAGAACCCCCACCGCGAGCGCGCTTCCCACTCCGAGAGTAAAAATACGCGTGAAAGAAACGGTGGGTACCGGATTTCGAGAAAAAAACATCCACCAGAGGACAGCGCCCGCGAACCATGCCCCGCTTATGGTATGCATGACCATATCAAGCCAAGGGAACAACCAGTACCAATAATAGAACGTGGCAAGGTAGTGTGCTATTACGATAGCAATAATGAGGACAACGAGCGTTGTGGGAAAAGGTCGTGTGCGCATGAGTACAGTATAGCAAAAAAGGTGCGTAAAAACGCCTGAATATTAAAAAACCCCCTCTGCAGGGGCAGACGGGATTTTTCAGGGATTATTTGAAGGTATTGGCCCTAGTGTGTACCTAGGTGGGTGCCCGCACACATACGCCAAGGCGCATGAAAATATAGGGCTCCCTTGCCAATAACTATGGAGTCAATACCTCTCAAATAACCCTAATCTCACTATAGCCATCTCTCCCCTCTTTTGCAACAGGGCAAAGAAAAAGAAAACATATTATGAAAGCGAGCAAGGTTTGTGTATGAAAATCCACACACCGACACCCGCAAAAAATCCCCCATAGGGGGATTTTTTGCGGGTGCATTACACCTAGAAACCTTTATTCCAAAATACCATCAAGATTTACGTCGTAGAGAATTTCATCTTGGACGAGGCGGTAGTTCAAGATTTCTTTCTCCGTAAACCAGAGCTTAATCTCACGCTGAGCCTCCTCCACGCTGTCTGAGCAGTGTACGAGATTTCGTACCGCGCGCGTATCAATACCCGCGAGTTCATATGAATCCACCGTGAAATCGCCACGGATAGTCCCTACATCAGATGTCGTCGGCTCCGTACCACCTACAAGCTTTTTCACAATGGCGACAGACTGATTACCCTCAATGACCAATCCGAGCACCGGACCGCAGGTGAAGAGGTCTACACACCCTTGGATGATGTCCTTTCCGTACTCAATCGCCTCTTTTTCAACAGGGAGATTATTTTTCTGACGATCTTCTACGATGCGTGTCCCTTTTTTGAGAAACCACTCATCATCTTTTCCATAGTGTGCCCAGGTGGTGTCCGCCTCGGGAACAAAAAACTTCATCGCGACAAATTTGAGCCCCGTGCGCTCAAAACGCTTCAAAATCTCTCCCATGAGACCGCGCTGGACAGCGTCGGGCTTCAAAATAACAAGGGTGCGCTCTTTCTTTGGATGGTTCATATGAATCTATTAACGACAATAATGTGCGTATCCTATCAGAAAAAGGTATCGCGAGCAACAAACAAAGGGGTTTCCCGTACGGGAAATCCCTTTGTTTGTTGCTCGCTCAAAACCTCCTAAAAGAATACAATACTTTCAATAGAAGACTCGGGGGCAAAGATATCACTCACATATACCTCTGCAGTAGAGTAAGGAGCAAGATTCTGGAGAGAACCATCTTCTAGGGTGAGGAGAGTTTCCTCCCACAAAGAGAAGTCGAAGGCAGAGAGCGGAACACCTTGGAGTAATGCGGGAGTAAGGGTAAGTGTGAGACACGCTCCTCTGCAAAGATTGGTATCCTCTTCTAGGATGAGTGAATTTCCGCTCAAAGAGACTTTGGTGCTGATAATGATATTCTCGTTTTCTCCGAACAAGATTGAACCTTCACTGATAGGGTCACCTGAGGTACTAGCGCCGGGAGAGAATGGGGCAATCTCAGCCAGATAGTCCACAGGGGAACTGAATAAAAACGCTTTCTTGCCATTATGCACTCCCCAGAAATATCCTATGAGAAGGCCTATCGCAA
>CAYWES010000014.1:6096-8087 GCA_964457625.1 uncultured Candidatus Saccharibacteria bacterium | reverse complement strand
TGCAGTCGAGAATCTTCCACAATGGACGAAAGTCTGATGGAGCGACGCCGCGTGACTGATGAAGTCTTTCGGGATGTAAAAGTCTTTTATGAAGGAGAAAATTTTTGATAGTACTTCATGAATAAGGGGTTGCTAAACTCGTGCCAGCAGCAGCGGTAATACGAGTACCCCAAGCGTTATCCGGAATTATTGGGCGTAAAGGGTGTGTAGGTGGTTGTATTAGTCATGTGTTAAAGCCTCCGGCTCAACCGGAGAATTGCGCTTGAAACGGTACAACTAGAGTGTGCGAGAGGTTTGCGGAACTCATAGTGTAGGGGTGAAATCCGTTGATATTATGGGGAACACCAAAAGCGAAGGCAGCAAACTGGCGCATTTCTGACGCTGAAACACGAAAGCGTGGGTAGCGAATGGGATTAGATACCCCAGTAGTCCACGCCCTAAACGATGATCTCTAGCTTTTCGGAGTATCGACCCTCTGAGAGGCGAAGCTAACGCGTTAAGAGATCCGCCTGGGAAGTACGGCCGCAAGGCTAAAACTCAAAGGAATAGACGGGGACTTGCACAAGCAGTGGATCAGGTGGCTTAATTCGATGGTAAACGAAGAACCTCACCAGGGTTTGAAACTCATAGGAAAGACCAGGGAAACTTGGTAACTCCGCAAGGATCTATGAGCAGGTGATGCATGGCCGTCGTCAGTTCGTGGTTTGAACTGTCCCCTTAAGTGGGTCAACGAACGCAACCCTCGTTGTCTGTTATACGTGTCAGACGAGACTGCCCCCGCCTGTGTGCATAAGCGAAAGCTTGTGGACAGAGGCGGGGGAGGAAGGAGAGGATGACGCCAGGTCAGCATGTCCCTTTGATATCCTGGGCTGCACACTTGATACAATGGTCACTACAACGGGTCGCGACGGGGTAACCCTGAGCTAATCCTAATAAAGGTGGCCCCAGTTCGGATTGAGGGCTGAAACTCGCCCTCATGAAGCCGGAATTGCTAGTAATCGCAGGTCAGCTATACTGCGGTGAATACGTTCCCAAGTCTTGTACTCACCGCCCGTCAAGTCAGGGGAGTCGGGAGTGCCCGAAGTCCCACATTCGTGGGCCTACGGTAAGCTCGATAACAAGGACTAAGTCGTAACAAGGCACGGCTAGCGGAAGCTGGTCGTGAATCAATTCAAAATATAAAGGTACCGTGCGCCCTCGTGGTCGCGATACTATGAATTGGTCGGTTATACCCGCAAGGGAATAAGATGAAGGTTCTCTCACAGGCGACCGCAAGGTTTAGCCTCATCTCAAAAAGGAACCCCCGGTATGCACAGGGTTACGCATACAAAAAGACCCAGCCTCCCAAGGGAGGCTGGGCGAAGAACGGAACAAAAGAAAGAATACTCTGAACAAGTTTTACATACGTAGTCTACATACAAAAAACCACCCCGACCTGCGTGCAGATCGGGGTGGTTTTTTGTGCAAGGCGTGAGTATATACATAAAAAGCCCCGGCTTGCTCTGCAAGCCGGGCGCCTCCTCCAACGTTGAATGTTTTTATTAGGTTAGTAGAATACGTTCTTCATCAAAAAACGCACTACTGTAGTAGTGAGCGTATGCTTCTGCTCGCGCAGTTTTCCTCATTGCGTTTCGCCTTCGGCGAGCTCGCCGTACAGCGTTTTCCTTGCATTTTGGACCGCGTCGCTTCACTCTTATTTTAATTGCATTGAGAAAACTTCCATCCATTTCGCGGGTCACCCCACGATGGCAAATACAACTTCCCATGTACAACCCCCTTTTATTGTTGTTGGTTAAAAAGAACAAGATCAGAATAATGAATATTATCCCGACCCTCCTTTGATTGTACTACGAAGCAAAGGTTTTGAAAATAGGGCTCTGTAAAGTTCGACCTTCATGGAATTTGACAATTCAATGGGGGGGGGGGGAAGTAGTAAGTAATATAAAAAACTTTAAGGAGGATTTTCGAGAAAAAGACCTTCAAACTTTAAA
>CAYWES010000014.1:0-6086 GCA_964457625.1 uncultured Candidatus Saccharibacteria bacterium | reverse complement strand
GGGTAGTATGTAGTAATATGAAAAACTTTCAAAAACCCATCATTTTTTCAATTGTTTTAATTCTTGTCTCCCCTCAGATAGTTTTTGCTGCATGGTGGAATCCATTTACTTGGAATATATTTCAAAAGAAAGTCGTTCCCGTCGTTCAAGAGATTAAAGTACCAGAAATTACGCAAACCATAGTAGAGGAAAATTATAAAAAAATACAGCAGGACGAAGAGTCATCGCAATTGATTACCAATAAAAATGCTAATACTGTACCTCCTGCTCCATCTACAAAAATATTTATTTCATGTAACGGAGAGCTACATGAGGATACTTGTCGTTCGCAGGGCCTAAAGCTCTTTTGTATAGAGGATAAGTATTATTGCTCCACACAACGAATGGATAACCTGAAGTTATGTAATGGAGTTGCTTATAGTGATAACTGTGGTTCCACAAGTAAGTTTTTCTGTCCTTCCTCTGGGAGTCCATATTGTAAGGCAAATACTTCAGATTTTGATGCCATTAATGCAATGATTCAAAGTCAAAAGGAAAAAGACGATCTAAAGAAACAACAAGAAGAAGCGAGAAAAAATAGTCCAGAGTGTAAGGCGGCATCTGATTCGCTCAATAGAATTAGGGAAGAGAGAAAAATTTTGCAAGAAAAATCAAAAAAATCCAGTGATGCTTACTATGGAGCAAATAAGAGTGGTGGAAATTCCAGTTCTTTGTTCTTAGAATCAGTGAAAGATAGTGAAGACTATTTTAGTATTTCCAAGAAAGAAAGCCAGGCTTTCTCTGATTGGAGTAGCGCGTGTGAGGGAATCTTTATTACTCCATCAATACCCAAAACTTATAACACTACATGCTATACCAGTAGTTACGGAACAATTAATACGACTAATTGTTCCACTTACTAAAACTTTTTATTAAGTGTTTTGAATATGTCAGATAATATTCATATTATCTACCAAAAGTTATCAAAAATTTTTGGTAAGGAAAATATATATTTTGGCGAATGGTCATTGGAACATGACTCGTCCCTCTGTATTTTTCTTGATACTAAATTTCCTTCAGGAAAGGATGAGCCATTTAACAAACAACTAACATATTTAGGGTTTTATTTAGACTCCTTAGAAGTCCTGAAGTATAAGGAAAAAAGAAAGGAAGATGATAAGTCTAATATGAATACTTTTTTTGGTCCGAAAATATGGTACACATGCATTTTGTTACTTTTAATAGGTTTTGTTGATCAGTATACAAAAGAAGAAAAAGATGATCATTTAAATGATGGACAAATCGTAAAAAAGAAAAGAAGCCTAGGGGAGCGCCTGAAAATCGTTATGAATTTTCTCAGCCAAAAAGAAAAACAGGTTTTCGTAAATTCATATGGCGGTGGAAAGTGTAAAGATTTTGATAGTGTGATTGGACATATATACAATACGAGAAATACTTTTGCCCATGAAATCATACTAGACGAAGATAAAATATCACCAGATTCTCACATTCATGTAAGTATGAATAATGGTTCTTTAGAATTAAAACCCAATCTACCATATGGGAAGATTCTTCTCTCTATTATGGTAGCACTCATTAGATATTGGGGATATAAGGGTAAGATTCAAGTTTATACTGATAATAAATTTGATAGCATGAAAGATTTATCTAGGAAAACATAAATAGCTAGATGTCCCAATCCTGGGGTCGGTCACGAGTTACTAAGTGTTCTCGGATGAGTACATCCTGCGAGCACTAAGTACTCTCGACCCCCGGCTCGCTACCTCGTTTCACTCGGTACAGCTGCGCCTTTCGACCCAGGACGGGACACGAACAATCGTGTCCCTATCTTTGCAGCAACAATAAGAAAACCCGGCACAAGACCGGGTTTTCTGTGTTTGTGCGCGATCCTGGGGTCGGTCACGAGTTACTAAGTGTTCTCGAATGAGTACACATCCTGCGAGCACTAAGTACTCTCGACCCCGGCTCGCTACCTTGTTTCACTCGGTAAAGCTGCGCCTTTCGACCCCAGACGAAAGCAAAGAAGTTTGCTTTCTTATCTTGCAGCAAATAGAAAAAAGCACTGGCGGAATACCAGTGCTTTTTTCTATTTGTGCGCGATCCTGGGGTCGAACCAGGGACCTTTCGAGTATCAGTCGAATGCTCTAGCCAGCTGAGCTAATCGCGCAAGGTTCCCAGAATATAGCAGAAAAAGCCTCTCCCCGCAATATTCCCACATATGCTATACTCACCCTTATATGGCGACTACCCCTACGTACAAAACCTTTTTCAAGGGCAAGAACATTACCATGCTCGGATTGGGTCTTTTAGGGCGTGGGGTCAACGTGGCGAAGTTTCTCGCCTCGCTCGGTGCAAACCTCACGATCACGGATCTCAAAGACGCGCAGGCACTTGAGGCCTCACTCAAGCAACTCAAAAAGTTTCCCAATATCACCTATCGTTTAGGAGAACATCGCCTTGAGGACTTTCGCAATCGCGACATGATTATCAAGGCTGCGGGCGTACCTCTTGATTCTCCCTTTATCGCGGAGGCGAAGAAACACAAGATTCCTGTTGAGATGGATGCGTCGCTCTTTGCGAAATTTTCTCCCGCAACGATTATTGGCATCACGGGGACGAGAGGGAAGACCACTGTCACGAGCCTCATCTACCACATCCTTGAAAAGGCATATCCGGGGCATGTATTTCTCGGGGGGAATATTCGCGGCGTAGCGACGCTCCCGCTTCTCAAGAAGGCAAAGCGAGGAGATTTTGTTGTCCTCGAGCTTGATTCCTGGCAACTCCAAGGGTTTGGCGAAGCAAAGCTTTCTCCCCATATTTCAGTCTTCACAAACTTCTTTAACGATCATATGAACTACTACAAAGGGAATATGAACGCGTATTTTAAAGACAAGGCGCATATCTTTCGTCATCAAATATCAGGCAATGCGGTAGTGGTAAGCGTGCAATCAAAGAAAGAGATACAGAGCCACAACGTGCCTGTGCCGGGCAATCTCATTCTCGCGCATCCTGATAGTGTGCTCTCAACGTGGAAGATAAAAATCCCCGGGGAGCATAATCGAGGAAATATTGCTCAAGCGATAGCAGTATGTCGCATGCTCGATGTTTCCGAGTCGCTCATTAGACGGGGAGTTGAGTCATTTACCGGCGTACCGGGGCGCCTTGAGTTTTTGCGTGCGGTGCGCGGAGTGAAATATTACAACGACACTACCGCGACAAGCCCCGAGGGGAATGAGGCAGCGCTCAAGACACTTGCGGAAAGGGGAAAGAAACACATCGTCCTTATTGCGGGGGGGAATGACAAGAATTTTGATTATAAAAAAACGGCAGCGCATATGCATCGTAGTGTGAAGGCGCTCATTTTAGTCAAAGGTACTGCTACGGAAAAAATCCTCGCACTCCTCCCCAAAAAACGCGCATACCCGCTCGTGGTGGTCGACTCAATGCGTGACGCGGTTTCCTATGGTGATGCGTTTGCGGAAAAGGGGGACATTGTACTTCTTTCTCCAGGCGCGGCAAGCTTTGGTGTATTTAAAAACGAATACGACCGCGGGGATCAATTTACGGAACTCGTAAAAAAATTGAAATAGTATGCAAGAGGCATTTTTGAACACAATAAAAAAAGTGCACTTCATTGGTATTGGGGGTATTGGCGTGTCTGCTATTGCGCGCATGATGCTTGGTCGAGGGGTGGCGGTTTCGGGGTCTGATCGCGCGCCGTCGCTCATCACAGAGCGTCTTGAAAATCTGGGTGCGACTGTCTTCTTTGGGCACGATGCTTCACAAGTGGAGGGAGATGTGTCGCTTGTTGTGTATTCACCCGCGATATCGCACGACAATCCTGAGCTCGTTCGCGCGCGCGAGCTGGGAATCCCATCTTATTCCTATCCTGAAATGCTGGGGAAAGTTTCCGAAGGACTTCGTACTGTGGCGGTTTCGGGGACACATGGCAAGACTACAACAACCGCGATGATTGCCGAGATGCTCATAGCGGTGGAAAAGAATCCTACAGTCATTGTGGGGAGTCTTCTCAAGTCGGGATCAAATTTTATTCCCGGAGAGAGTAACCTCTTTGTGGTTGAAGCGTGCGAATATAAGAGGTCATTCCTCAATCTCTCCCTGGAAATTTTAGTGATTACAAATATTGATAGTGACCACCTTGATTACTACAAAGATCTCGACGATATTATTTCTGCATTTCATGAGCTTGCGATGAAGGTCCCCACGCATGGTTTTATCGTGGCGGATTTGAGCAATGAATCCACGCGCAGAGCACTTGAGGGGATTTCCGCGCAGGTTGTTAATTACCGAGACGTTCTCCCCGGTACTTCGCTCAAACTCTCTGTTCTCGGGGAACACAACGAACGCAATGCACGTGCAGCACTCGCGGTTGCACAGATTCTCGGCATTGCCCTCAGTGAAGCATTAGATGCCGTGAAAATATTTGAAGGTACCTGGCGCAGGCAAGAATACAAAGGGGAAACAGCAACAGGCGCTCTCGTGTATGATGATTATGCGCATCACCCCACGGAGATTAGAGCGACACTCCAAGGATTTCGCGCCAGGTTTCCAGACAGACAAATTCATGTCGTCTTCCAGCCTCACCTCTATTCGCGCGCCAAGCTTCTCCTTGATGATTTTTCAAAAAGTTTCACTGATGCAAATAATGTTGTGGTTGCACCAATCTATGCCGCGCGTGAAGCAGTTGATCCAAGTATCACCTCAGACATATTGAGTGCCGCGATTGCTTCACAGGGGGTCCCTGCGCAAGCATTCGAGAATTTTTCTTCCATTGAGACTCACCTTCGCGCGACGTCACAAAAAGGTGATATTATCCTCACGATGGGAGCAGGGGATATTCACAAGGTGGGTGAAGCACTCCTTTCATAAATCATTATGGCAACACTCTATATCGTCGGTACTCCTATTGGAAATCTTGAAGACATCACCCTTCGCGCGCTTCGAGTGCTCAAAGAAGTTGACCTCGTGCTGTGCGAGGATACGCGTGTTACGAAGCGTCTTTTGCAAAGGTATGAGATAGGCACCCCAACGATGAGTTATCATGCGCAGTCCAAGCTCTCCAAGGTGGAGAAAATTCTTGACCTGTTGCGCGAAGGCAAAAATCTTGCACTCGTGTCAGATGCAGGTACTCCTACAATCTCTGACCCCGGTTCGCTCCTTGTGGGGCAGGTGCGTGATACGTTTGGTGATGAAGTCGCCATTGTCCCTATCCCGGGACCTTCAGCACTCATCACGGCTCTTTCGGCATCGGGAATCTCTGTCGCTGAATTTATCTTCCTCGGATTTTTGCCTCACAAAAAAGGACGCGAAACGCTTTTCAAAGAAATCGCCACCTCTTCGCGCGTGATGGTTTTTTATGAATCACCGCATCGCATTGAAAAGACTCTTGAGTCACTGGAAGCCTTTTGTGGGGAAGAGCGAGAAGTAATCATCGCACGCGAGCTCACCAAGATTCATGAAGAATTTGTGCGCGGTACCACACGGGAAGTGAAGGACTATTTCAAACACAACTCCGATCATGTCCGGGGAGAGTTTGTGGTGATTGTGAAAAGTCGTCCCGTATCTTAGTATCCCTTGCATTCTCTGGTCCTTTTTCTATATACTGTCTTTATGAATAAATACCACACCATGATTCTCTTGGGAGTGTTGGTCGCAACATTGCCACTCCTCGGGTTTCCTCAAATTATCCGCGATATACTTTTTGCATTCTTTGGCCTTACCATTGCAAGTCTCGCATACCTTTCTTCGGTAGTGTATTGCTCAAACTGCCGACTCCTTGTGGAAGACGCGGGGCTTCCCGTTTCTGAAGAATCTAAACAATAGGGTGCTACAAAACTACAGAAATCCCCTGTAGTTTTGTCTTTTGCATGGTATACTTGAGAAGCAATGTATCTCTACGATAAAAATCGCATTACATATTTTGCAGAGACTGATCGGCGCAATAAATGCGTACCGTTTGGTATTAAGGCCGAGGATCGTACGCGCCACATGTACATTATCGGGAAGACCGGTATGGGTAAGTCCACGCTCATCGAAAACATGGCGGTGCAGGATATTAAAAATGG
>CAYWES010000013.1:0-9845 GCA_964457625.1 uncultured Candidatus Saccharibacteria bacterium | reverse complement strand
ACCGCCTCATCAAGACGGGGGAGACCACCGTGAAGAGAGGGGTGGGGGAGAAGCTCTAGGACTCACCTCACAAGAGAACAGTAGGCAAAGTGTTTTCAAGTGCCTCGTCGCAGCCTGACGAGGCGAGCGGAGCAAATTCCCAGCAGGGAATTATGCGTGCACTTGGAAATACTTTGCCGTATGTTCTTAACTAATCAAGCCCTCCCTCCGCCAACCATATTCAAACCGCACGCATATTTTTCTACTGAAAAATTGCTCTGCTCGCGCCGTCGCGCTCCGCAAGGCGTTTTCATATGGTTGGTCTGCGTGAGGGCTAAAATCTAAGACCACGAAATAGGTATGCTACAATACCAAGATGAGGCGAGAAGCGCATAATCTCCAGGAATTAAAGGCTATTGCCCAGGGTGTACTCAAGGAAATTTCTGCGAGACCTCCTGTGGAGCATGCGACCGTATTGGGACTTTCGGGAGACCTTGGCGCGGGAAAAACCGCATTTACAAAGAAGCTCGCGGAGCTCCTCGGGGTCACCGAGACGATTACGAGCCCCACGTTCATTCTTGAAAAAATATACCCCTTGGGCGCGAATGAATACACAGGAGATCGATACGATATCCTCGTGCACATTGATGCGTATCGTCTGGATGAAGCAGAAGACGCGCATGCGCTCGGATGGAAAGATCTTCTGAAAAATCCGCGCGCGCTCGTACTCGTTGAGTGGCCGGAGAATATCGGCATCGCGATGCCTTCACACACCCACGCTATCGCCTTTTCACATGCGGGGGAGGGTATTCGAGCGCTTGAAGGAGATCTCATCCTCTAAAAATTATGAAAAAAGAATCTCCACAAAAAACTCTCGTTCTCCTGGATGCGCATGCGATTCTCCACCGCGCGTACCATGCGCTCCCTGACTTTTCTTCAAGCAAGGGCGAGCCAACAGGTGGCGTGTACGGTCTTTCGTCAATGATTATGAAGATTGCCAAAGATCTCAAGCCCGACTATATCGCGGCATGCTTTGATCTTCCCAAGCCTACCTTTCGTCATGAGGCATATAAAGAATACAAACAAGGAAGAGCAAAAGCGGAAGGTGACCTCGTGAGTCAGTTTTCCCGCGCGCGTGATATCTTTGAAGCATTCTCCATTCCCATGTATGAGATGCCGGGATTTGAAGCGGACGACCTTCTTGCGACCATTGTTGAGCAGACAAAAGACGAGCGCGACATACGCGTCATTATCGCCTCGGGGGATATGGATACGCTTCAGCTCGTGGATAAGAAGCGCGTGCAGGTATACACCCTCAAAAAAGGATTGAACGATACGATTCTCTATGATGAAAAAGCGGTCATTGATCGCTTCGCGTTTGCGCCGAAGCTCCTCCCTGATTACAAAGGGCTTCGCGGTGATCCGTCGGACAATATCATCGGTGTGCGCGGTGTCGGAGAAAAGACCGCAACGACACTCATCACAGCGTTTGGGACGGTGGAAGACATCTACCGAGCGCTCAAGAAACGCCCCGAGGAATTTTCAAAAATCGGCATTACACCGCGTGTGATGAAGCTGCTTGAAGAAGGGGAAGAAGAAGCACTCTTTTCAAAAACACTTGCCACAGTTCGCCGTGACGCGCCGATGATATTTACCTTTCCTGAGAAGCTGTGGCGCGATACCTTTGACCCCGAGCGAGCGGAGGCATTGTTTACCGAGCTTGAGTTTCGCGGGCTCAAGGGTCGTGCACGCGCCCTGATGGGCGGGGGAGAAGCGGTGGCGAAACCCGCATACGAAGAAGAGCCTGTTGATCCAAAGGAGTTAAAACATGCGCAAATCGCATACTGGATTTTGAACTCCGATATCACCTCGCCAAGCCTTGAGGACATCTTGAATGAAACAAAAAAGAAAAATCTCCACGATGCACTCATTGAGCTTGAAGCACGCATAGGGAAGCAGGGTCTTGGATCGGTATATCGTGATATTGAGCTTCCTCTCATACCAATCATTGAAGGAGCGCAAGCGCATGGTATTTCCATTGATGTGCCTCATCTCAAGCACCTTTCTCAAAAGCTTCACAAGGTGATCGACAAGAGCACGGAGCGTATATACGCGCATGCGGGAAAAACATTCAACATCAATTCTCCGAAACAATTGGGCGAGATTCTCTTTGATGATTTGAAGCTCACGGTGAAGGGGCTCAGAAAAACAGAGGGAGGCGCACGCTCAACGCGAGAGTCGGAGCTCGTGAAGCTCAAGGGCGCGCACCCCATCATTGAGGACATTCTCCACTACCGAGAGCTTCAAAAGCTTCTCTCCACATATATTGATAATCTCCCCAATCTCGTCGGCGAGGATGGACGCCTCCACACCACCCTCAATCAAACAGGAACCACGACCGGGCGCATGTCCTCAAGCAATCCCAATCTCCAAAACATCCCCGTTCGCGGAGAGATGGGCTCTGCTATCAGAAGCGCGTTTATCGCGCCAAAGGGCTCAACACTTCTCGCCTGCGACTATTCTCAGATTGAAATGCGCGTTCTCGCGGCGCTTTCGCAGGACAAACACCTCATTCAAGTATTTCAAAGCGGTGATGATGTACACACGTCCGTTGCATCGCGTGTGTTTAGAGTCTCTCCGGAGGACGTGACCCCTGATATGCGTCGTAAAGCAAAAGTCATTAACTTTGGCATCATCTATGGCATGGGCGTAAACGCGCTCAAAGAAAACCTCGGCTCTTCACGCGCCGAAGCACAAGAGTTTTATGATAGTTATTTTTTGACCTTTCCTACCATCGCGCGATACTTTGAAGACGTCAAACAGTCGGCAAAAAAACAGGGCTATACCACAACGTACTTTGGACGGAGAAGATTTTTTGCGGGGCTTACCTCATCCATTCCCTATATCCGCGCGGCAGCGGAGCGTATGGCGATGAATGCGCCCCTGCAAGGCACCGCGGCTGATATTATCAAGATTGCCATGCGTCGTGTCCATGAAGAGCTGGAGAAGGAGGGGCTTTTGGATCGCGCGCACCTTCTTCTTCAGATTCACGACGAGCTTATGTACGAAGTTGAAGACGAGGTCGTCTCACGGGTGGAAAAAATCGTACAAGAGGTTATGGAGCATGCGGTGGAATTTCCCGTGCCCGTCGTCGTTTCTGTGAAGAAGGGGTCTTCGTGGGGAAGCATGGAAGAATAATCATATGTTGTACGTCATATCGGGAAATAATCGCCAAAAAGCTCGCGCAGAGAGGGATGCCCTCCTTGAGAAGTTTCTCACGCAAGGGATGAACGAAGAGCGCCTCCGCGAGGAACACATGACAGAAGGTACTCTGCGCGCGCGCGCTTCCGCGCGCGCGCTTTTCGGAGGACCATATCTTTTTGTGTGTGACGAAGTGTGCGGATTGCAAGGCATGCGAGACGCGCTCCTCGCGAGTGCTCCGGATCTCAAGCAATCTCCCAATGTATTTCTTGTATTTGAGCCGACACTACCGAGCTCGTGTATCAAAGAGCTCAAGGATCACGCCGAGGAGATGTATACGCACGCGCTTCCCAAAGAAAAGCCCGACTCTAGTATTTTTGCATTGAGCGACGCATTGGGCGCGAGGGACAAGAAAACTCTCTGGATTCTTTTTACGCAGGCGCGAGAAAAAGGTGTTTCTTCCGAAGAAATAGCGGGGACACTCTTTTGGGCGGTCAAAACACTCGCGCTCATGAAAACCGCAAAAGAGGGAGAGCTCATGGGGCTCAATCCCTATACCGCGCGAAAAGCGCGCGCGTCTGCAAAAAATTATTCTCTAGAGGAGATTCATGCACTCTCTCGTGAACTTGTCATGCTCTATCATCGCGGACATGAGGGAGAGGAGTCTATGGATGTGGGGCTTGAGCGATTTATTTTAAACCTACCGGCTCCGAAGAAATAAAAAAATCCGCACCCTCGTGCGAACCATTCTAAGAGACAAGGTACTTTGCCATGATAATCATGTCATCAAAGCCGTCATTGTGTGTCACTGCGTTCTTTTTCACTCCCTCGGTCACGTATCCGTGGCGTTCGTAGAGGGTTCGCGCGCGGGTATTGGTGCCAAAGACTTCAAGCTCTATCCGACGGGCTTCACGCGTGCGTGCGTAGCGTTCCGCTTCGTGCATGAGATTTGTTCCGATGCCTTGCCCACGATAGGTTTCTCTCACACCAAGGGTTATGTACGCGTTGCCCGAGAGGCGTCTATACCGGGGAAAGACCATACTGAGGTATCCAATCATTGCGTGCCCGTCGTAGGCGATGAAGGTCACGGTGCGACGTTGGCTCAAGAGTGTTTTCGCAATGACGTGGAACGCGTTTTCTTTCCTCTCCCCGCGCTTCAAGAGCATGCTGTCGCTTTCGCGCTCAATGTCCTTGCGGAGTTTTGCGAATGCATGCGCGGACGTGAGCTGAAAAGGACGTATCGTAATGGTTTGCGCCATAATCTATTCATTGTACCATCCATGAGAGATATGAGAACCCATGAAGGGAAAATAAAAAGATCCACCCTTGTTCAAGGCGGATCTTTACGTCTTTCAATAGTTGAAAATGAGGCTCGGTGACTAGTACGAGCAAGGTGCTAAAGTACTTCCTTTCCGGAGGAATCTCCGTGGCGTGGAATTATTTCCCGCAAAGAGCAACGATACAGACCGATGAGTAAGAGAATACGTCCCTCAGCCATCGAGATATATCCGTACCTTCTGATACTATTGTACGCTCGGCACCATTTCTTCGCAAGAGGAGGGTGGGGATAACTCGGTGTGTTCTTTTTACTCACGCCCCCACTCCGCCAACCATATTCAAACCTTCTACAGTTGTGGTCACAAGTCACTAAGTCTACTCGGCTGAGTACAGCCTGCGTGGACTAAGTGCTCGCGACCCCGGCTCGTGGTTTTGTGAGTACACAAAACATCACTGCGCCCGGCACCAAATCAAAAGCCCGTCATACATGACGGGCTTTTGATTTGGTGCCCCCGGCAGGGATCGAACCTGCGACCATCTCCTTAAAAGGGAGCTGCTCTACCATCTGAGCTACAAGGGCTTGCGTGCGAGAGGCCCGCACGATGCTAACGATAGTACCACAAAAGGGGGAAAACGTGAACCTCTAGAGAGGAAGGTCAAACGCCAAGATTCCCGGTCCCAAAAAGAGGAGCGAAAAAGAAACTATCGCGAGAAGTACAAAAAACTCGCTCGTGTGCGCGGGGGAAAGGTTTGGTACGCGCGTTTTGAGCATTGCGATGAGGCTTGCGTAGAGTCCGGCTCCGAGCGCGGCGAGCTGGGTAAAGAGTCCCACGATGAGCAAGACCGCAATCGTTCCCTTGAAAAGTACGGAGAGCGTGAAGTGGAGCTTTTTCGGATGAATGCGAAAGCGGTTTAAAAATGTGACAAGGGGAGTGTGTTTAGAAAAGAGCTCTCGATACGCGAGCCACAAAAAGAAACATCCCGCCGTCACCCGAAGGGTAGTAACGGCAAGAATATCAAAATCAAGAAGTGTAGGAAAGATGCTCAACATAATACATTCAGTATACCAAAAGAAATCCGCAACCCCAATTATTGCTTCCCGAGAAGTATCTCAAGTTCTTCACGAGCGACGCGCGCGTCATCCCAAGGCTCTTTCGTCCCCGCGGGACCCATGATATATGGGTCGGTACCTTTTCCGGTGATGAGCACGGCATCCCCCGTCTTTGCGAGGGAGAGCGCGGTACGGATAGCTTCACGGCGATTGATGATGACGCGCGCTTTATTACCCTCCACTCCTTTTTTGATGTCACTGATAATCTGCTCAGGGTCTTCGTCGTAGGGATCTTCGTTCGTGAGAATTACTTCATCACAATGCGCGCTCGCGATACTCCCCATGATGGGGCGCTTGCTCCTGTCTCGTCCGCCTCCGGTCCCTCCGAGGACGCAGATGGTGCGTGACTCTTGAAAGACTTCATAGAGCTTTTGGAGCGAGTCGGCAGTATGCGCGTAGTCCACGACGACATCAAAGTCTTGTCCCAGGAGCACACGCTCGACGCGTCCGCGTATACCGCGAAAGTTCTCCAACGCGCGACGAATGACATCGGGACTAATCCCAAGCGCGCGGGCAAAGGCGACTCCCGCGAGCATATTGGAAAGATTAAAGGCTCCCGAGAGGTGAGCATGTACCGGCAGACCATCAAGGGTAAATGTCGTATCGTCTTTCCTTAAAGTATACGGTTCCGCGTCTTTCAAGGAGAAGGTGGTTTTGGTGTCCGCGGGTACGGAGAGAAAGTCGTCCGCGTGCTCATCGTCCTTGTTTGCGACGAGGATGCGCGGGCGTTTCTTTGATCGGGAAAACGCGCGCGCGAGGGTGAGCTTTGCGTCTTTGTACTTTTCAAACGAGCCGTGAGACTCAATATGCTCGGGGGAGAGGTTGGTAACAATAAACGCGTTCATGTCGATCCACTTATGGCGAAAGACGCGCGCTCCCTCGGAGGTCATTTCAAGGATTACCCAGTCACATTTTTCACGCACGGCACGGCGGAGAAATTTTTGGAGGAAGAATCGCCCCGGGACAGTCATCTTGAAAAGGTTGCGCTCCTCCGTGTCCCCCACTTTAAAGCGGAGCGTCCCGGCGACGGCAGTGCGATAGCCCGCTTCTTCCAGAATCGCGTTGACGATTTCTGTCGTGGACGTCTTGCCCTTTGTTCCCGTGATGGCGACGATGTTGATTTTTCGGGCGGGGAAGCGATAGATGATTGCGCCGAGGAGAGAGAGCGTGTAGTGGTAGGCGGGCTGGAGACGGCGAAAGAGCTTTCGGGGGATGACCTTGCGGAGTACGTTGAGCACTCGTTCAATAAATGAGTTTGGTTTCATGGGATTAGGCGCTCAAGTGTTTGAGCGCGGCTTTGATACGCGCGGGGGTCCCGACGACATCACTTGAGACGCTTTTGAGTGCTTTGCGCGCGTCACGCTCGCTGTAGCCGAGAGCGGAGAGTGCCTCGATGGCGTCTTGTTCGTCGCGGAGAGAAGACCCGCTCTTCTTTTTTGGATTCGCGATCTCAAGATCACCGAGCTTGTCGCGAAGCTCAAGGATGATTTTTTGCGCGCCTTTCGCACCGATGCCGGAGACTTTTGTGAGTGTTGCAGTGTCACCATCGATGATTGCGTCACGGAGGTGGTGCCCCGGAGCGACATTGAGGATGCCGAGCGCTGATTTTGGGCCGATACCCGAGACGCTGATGAGAAGCTCAAAAAGCTCCAGCTCGTCTTGGGTTTCAAATCCATATAAATCCAGCGCGTCTTCGCGTACCGCGAGGTGTGTCCAGAGAGAGACGGGTGCATCGGGGTCTTTGCGGAGGGTGGCGAGAGTCTCCGCGGTGATACGGACCTTGTATCCTATGCCCCCCACGTTTATGACGATGAAACGCTCATCCGCGTGGCTCAATGTCCCGGTAATACATGCAATCATAATACCCTCAGTGTACCGTATCAGAGGTAAAAAGTCATAGCAGAGGGTGCCTAGAAGGGGAGGGCCTCCTCACTTGCAAAATTTGGAATATGATATATAGTGGTACGACATATGGCAATTACCAAATCAGCAAAACGAGCAATTCGTGGTTCCGCGCGCAAAAAGGTCTTTAACGACCGTCGCAAAAAGACCATGAAAGATACGATCAAAGAAGTTCGTACTCTCGTACAAAACAAAGAAAAACAAGCAGCGGAGGCTGTTTTGAAAAACGCCTACAAGGCACTCGACAAGGCGGCGAAGACCAATCTCATCAAAAAGAACACCGCAAGTCGCAAGAAATCTCGCCTCGCGAAGATGATTAAAAACATCGGCTAGAGAATACAAAAGACGGAAAAACCCGCGCCTCACGGCGCGGGTTTTTCCGTCCTCCCCCTTCCTCCCCTTGGCATCTCCTCTCGCTCATGCGATAATGGACTCATCATTATTAATCAATAGCTTGCGCAAGACTCGTATGAATAACGTATACAGCAGAGGAATCGGATATGGCGTGCTCGGACTCATGGTACTCCTGGGAGTAACCACCGTGCTTTCTCAGAGTGCGCGAGCGCAGGTGACGACAGCAGGTGGGAATTCCACGCTGACACAAACAACACCTCTTATGGTCGAGTTGGCGCGATATGAGAGGGATGAGCTGAAAGGTGAATTAGATAAGGCAACAGTAAGGCTTAGTGTAGCAATAGCGAATAGGAACGCTCTCTCCTCAAGCTCCTATTCCAGTATTGAGACTGTGTCCGTGGGAAGCGATACCAATTGTCTTGGCACGCCACGCATACCCCGTACTGAAATACTTGAACTTATAGAACAATATGGGATAGATTCCGGCGGAGCACGTTGTGGTAACCGCTCTTTCCGCGAAGCGGGCGGAATCCTTCATGCTCCCGAGATAATATATCTGGTTTGGTTTGATACAAGAGAACGAAAAGAAGCAGAGCTAGCACGACTACGTACTGTTGCGAGAGCAGAAGTCCAGGCTGCTCAGTACGAGGTTGAGTACCTCACAGGCTTACATGAATCGGCAAAACAATCATACGAGAGTTTTAGACAAGACCTCATAGACGACTATCCTTTGTTGGAAGAGAGCGGTGCTCTCGCAAGCGTGGTTGATGCCGTAAAAAAAGCTCAGCTTTGGGAAAATCGTGAAATGGCTACGATAGATGAAATCGAAAAGCTCAAGAGAGAGATTGCTTATGCTGCGCAAATCTTTAAAGACAAAGATGTGGGACTTTCCCCCGCTATGTGTGCTCGGAGAACGGACCGAGCACTCGGTCCGTTGTGGGAGGATCACCAGCGATCGCATGGTTTGTTTAGTACAATTATTCGTTATGGATACAAAACAAAAACTGACATGCGTGGTGTGTGGAGGCATAGCAGGACAATGAAACAGCGTCTTGGGGGATGTAATTACCACAATAATGCCTTAGACAGAGAAGTAAAAGCCGCACAACTGCTCATCCTCCTCATACAAGACTATAGGAGGTTAGAAAACGGATTCCCCACTATTAAACAGGAGAGGATTAATGCGGAGAGTGTCCGCGATGACTTACTAAAAAAGTATGGATTCAGTGAGGATGAGTTTGTTAAAAGGGACTACGACTTTTCCCGACCGACTGCGCCATTTATGAGCAATCCTGTTTCTTCGGAAGGTTGTATAAGACTTTATGACGCATGGCAGTCAAGGGCGGATAATATGAATATCGGTTCAAGTAATGCGACAACGAATGGAGGTGTGAGAATCATACAAAAACTTTTATCGGAGAATAGAGGTCTTGATGGTCAGTTGTATTTGCAACCGGCACAAGTCACCGGACAGTATCTCGGTGATACATGGAACGCAGTGCGTAAATTTCAATTAGATACACAGCTTGATCGTTTTACGACTGTGGAGAGCAACATAGGGGGAGTGGGACAGCATACACTTAAACTTATTAAAGACCAGACGTGCTCGGATAATCTCTTTAGTGGTTCGGGCGACGATGACGATTTCCCTCGAATAGACTTTAGTGGTGACGCTGATATGTTTGTGGATTTCGTTGGATCCCTCTTGGAAGACTTCTTTGACCCCTCGTCACTCTTCCTTGAAAGAACCCCCGGAGAACCCATCTCAGGCGTGCCCGGATGTACGACGACAGAGGGATACAGTCCGGAAAACGGAATAAAGTGTGATAGCGTGATTCTCCATGAATCGGTAACTATCGGAACCCTTCCACCGGGATGTATGGTGGGAGACAACTTTAGCAGGATAACGGGCGCAAGATGTGTGCCGATACAGTAGGGGATAGGAAGAAGGCAGATAATACAAAAAAAAAAGGGGGGGGGGGGGGGTCGAAGACCGCCCCCTTTTTTGTTTTTTTTTCCG
>CAYWES010000012.1:0-9889 GCA_964457625.1 uncultured Candidatus Saccharibacteria bacterium | reverse complement strand
ACAAAACACGTTGTATAAAAAATTAGATTTAAAACTCCTAGAGGCAAAAGCATGAAGGAGCCAATCATTATGACCGCAAGCGCTCCGAAACCGTCAGCACCGGGAAGAGCAAGCGCAAAAAGAGCAGCTACTCCAATGATTAAGATGTTGACCACAAAAAATGCTCTCAAAAAATTCCTTTGAAACTTAGTTAGGTTCCTTAGTCGTTCCCCTATAACTTCGATAATTTTGTTACTAATAGCGATTGGCACGAACACCGCCACCGCGAGCACGCCTATTATAATCATTAATGTTTCCATATGGATACATCATACCCCCCCCCCCCATTACATTGTCAACCTCCATGAAGGCTGGAGATATTGCGTGCCTGTTATTTGAAAAAGATTCTTCGTTCCCCTACAATGAGCTTCATACCCATTACAAACCTAACTTCAACCCATATGATTGGATTCTCATCACACATTGAACACGACACCGTAGAAAATAATAATTTCCGCAAAGTGCTCTACACGAGCAAGCACCTCCAGCTCGTACTCATGAGCTTGGCGCCTCGTGAAGAAATCGGCCTGGAAATTCACCACGAAAACGATCAGTTCTTTCGCTGTGAGGCAGGACAAGGGACATGCGTCATTGATGGAAATGAGTATCTTCTCCGAGATGGTATCGCGGTTGTTATCCCCGCAGGAGCAGAGCACAACATCATCAACACTTCAGACACAGAGAGCCTCAAACTCTACACCATCTACGGCCCCTCGCACCACAAAGATGGTGTCGTCCACGCGACCAAGGCTATTGCGGAAGCAAATGAAGAAGACTTTGACGGAGTGACGACGGAATAGAGGGGGCAAAAGAAAAAGCGCCGACTTCTCCGAAGTCGGCGCTTTTTCTTTTTGTTACTTCCCCATCTGCGTAAGCGCGGCAATGCGATCCTCAGTCGGAGGATGAGATGAGAAAAGCTTGCGCATAAAGGACGACCCTTTGTTGCCTTTAAACGGATTTGAAATATACAAGTGTTCCATCGCGCCACTCGTCTTTTTGAGTCCGTGTGGATACGCGGAGATTTTTTGAAGCGCAGAAGCAAGCCCATCGGGATAGCGCGTGAGGAGCGCTCCGGACGCGTCAGCAAGAAACTCACGCCTGCGTGAAATCGCCAGGTGAATGAGCTTTGCCACGATAGGCGCGAGGATAGCGAGTATCACTCCCCCGATAAGGAAAAGAATGCCGAGACGGTTGTCACTACTGTTGCCACGCCCGTACCCCGCTATGCGTAAAAACATATCAGAAATGATAGCCACAAACCCCACGAGGACAACGACGACCGTTGCAATCAATGTATCACGATTACCGATATGCGCGAGCTCATGCGCGATTACCCCTTCAAGCTCGGTTTTGTCGAGAATCGCGAGAAGCCCCGTCGTCACCGCGACTGCAGCGTGCTCCTTGTCACGCCCTGTTGCAAATGCATTCGGAGAGTCATCATTGACCACATAGAGCGCCGGCATGGGGAGCCCCGCGGCAATGGAGAGATTTTCTACAGAGTTCCAGAGGTCAAAATATTCCTCTCGCGTAGCGGGAACAGCACCCGACATTTTGATCACCAGCTTGTCCGAATACCAGTAGCTATAGATATTCATACCCACGCTAAAGATAACACCGATATAGAGGATTAAAGGATTTTGGAGCAAATAGCTAAACCCCCATGCGATAGCGATAACAACCACAAAGAACGCGGACATCAAAAACCATGTCTTGCGAGAATTTTGGGACTGATGGGTATATATGGTCGCCATACCTCAGAGATAATACGACATATCGCCTATTTTGTGAAATGCGAACCCGTCGAGCTTTGGACGAAGGATACTCTCAAGCTCAAACGCCCGCTCAAGTTCTTCTTTGAAGGTTTTGAAGTCTCTAAAAGGCCACTTTACAAAAACAATCATCTCCTGCTCCACAAACTCAACATCATGCTTGAGACCGTGATCCAAGATTGCCTGCAACACATCAGGGGAGAATATTTGGAGCGCCTCAATTTCGTATTTGCGAGGTGCAAGAATCTTGAATGTTTTCTCAAATTCATGAGGAAGGGGAAGCTCCTCACCTGAACCAAAGTTGTTTACCCAATTACGCCTGTTGTCCAAACAAAGATGAGGAAATGTGCCATCAAACTTGAACGCAACTACCGTGAAATAAGAATAAGTTCGAGACCTTCTCCCTTTAGAATCTCGATGTTCAGTCCAAAAATTATAATTAAACGCGCGGAAACGCCGTCCTTCAATCTCTCCTTCCACAACGTGAGATATTTCTCTCCCATCACCAAGACGAAGGATGATGGCCTTTTCGTTGTGCGCGTCACCACGCTCTGCATACTGCCAACCGTTTGCTGTGGTAACCTCCGTCCAAAAACTGGTGCTCGCCCGAGCAAACGCCCGAGACACGTCATAAACAAGCGCCATAATAACTGCCATCACTAGTGGAATAGCGACACCAGTTCTTACCTCTGGATCTTGGGAGATGTATATGATAAAAAGAAAAGCTACTATAGACACTCCTGCTACCACCTTAAATAACACACGATGTTTCAAATCGCTCAACGCAATCTGATTGATGCTACGGCTTGGTTCTACAATATTGAGTGCCATGGGTTCTTGGGGATGATTATATCATATGCAAAACGCCCCGCCTAAAAGGCGGGGCGTTTTTATCAAGAACGAAGTTCCAATATCTCCCGATTAAAACTTCACCGCTACCGGCTCACGAGCCGCAGCTTCTTCAAGCTCAAAGAATTCTCGCTTCTTGAAGCTAAAGATTCCCGCAATGATGTTTCCCGGGAAAGAATCAATAGCGATGTTCAAATCTCGAACGTTGCCGTTATAGAAACGACGTGCCGCTTGGATTTTGTTTTCCGTGTCAGAAAGCTCCTTCTGAAGCTCCAAGAAATTCTGATTTGACTTGAGGTCAGGATAGGATTCTGAAACCGCAAAGAGAGACTTGAGGGTATCAGAAAGCATGTTTTCAGCGGCACCTTTTTCCGCGGTGCTCCCCGCTTGCATTGCCTGAGAGCGCGCTTTGGTTACATTTTCCAAAACACTGCTTTCCTGCTTTGCATACCCCTTCACCGTTTCAATGAGGTTGGGAATGAGGTCATAGCGGCGCTTGAGCTGAGTATCAATATCAGCCCAGGCTTCCGTAGCGCGGTGTACAAGCTTGATAAAGCTGTTGTACGCCCAAATCACCCAAAGGAGGATGAGTGCGACGAGTGCGAGCACAATAATAAGTGGTGTTGACATAACGAGTTACAAAAATGACTTAATAAATAATAACGTATCTAATTGTATCCCAAGGGGGCAAAAAAATCCACCCTTACTCCCTTTGTGAAATCGGGGGTGAGTTGCAGAGCGAAACTTTTTTTGCTATAGTGTCCCCTATGGAACTTCTGGTTGAGATTCTGCCATGGGCGCAGATTATCCTCTCTATCATTCTCATCGCCTCAGTCATCCTTCAGCAAACAGGTGCGGGAGTCGGTGGGGCTATGGGTGGAGGTGATGACAGTATTCACTACACACGCCGTGGTGCGGAAAAGGTGCTTTTCTACGTTACCATTATCGTGGGGACGTTGTTTGTGCTTTCAAGTATCTTTACGATTATCATACGCGCGTAGTGCGTATAGAGTCCGAGAAGGAAGCTTCTTCGCACCCTCCTCAACCTCAGTCAATCCGAAACGCATAGTTTTCTCACAACATTATTGTGAAAAATTTTCTTTCATCTCTATCAAACATAATCCACAAGCGCTATACGTTTCCTCTTGAGGAGCGCTTTAAGCTTGTCTTCAAGGCGTTTTCTCGACGAGAACAGCATATCTTTTTCGCTGCATTTGGGGTCCTCACCCTCACGACTGTGATTATGCTCATGAACGTCAGTCGCCACTACACGGTACAGGTGCCCGCGTTTGGTGGTACGTTTGTGGAGGGAATGCTTGGCACACCGACACATATCAATCCCCTCCTTGCGCATAGCGAACTAGGACTTGAGGTGGATCGAAGCCTCACCGCGCTCATCTACTCGGGACTCCTTCGAGAAAGCGAGCAGGGTTTTATTCCCGACCTCGCGGAGCGTTATGAAATATCCGAAGACGGTCTCTCATACACCTTTTTCTTGCGAGAAGGACTCACGTGGCACGACGGCAACAGCATTACCGCAGATGACGTTGTGTTTACGCTCAAGCTTGCGATAGATAGTCGTGTCAAAAGCCCCGAGCGCGCAAACTGGGACGGTGTGGTGGTGGAAAAGGTGGACGACCTTACGGTACGCTTCACGCTCAAGGGCTCATATGCACCCTTCCTCAAAAATGCAACTCTTGGTATCCTCCCCGAGCATATTTGGGCGGGTGTTGACCTTGCGCGGTTTGACGCAAGCAAGTACAACCGCGAACCCATAGGCTCCGGTCCATACAAACTCACATCAATCAAAACGAGAACGCACGACGGCGAGAGAATCCCCGTGTCGTACACCTTGAGCGCGTTCAAAAACTTTGCCCTCGGGAAACCTCACATCAAGACGTTTAAGGCGTTTTTCTACAAGACCGAAGACGAGGTGGAGACCGCGCTCATTCGCGGTGATATTCAAGCCGTAAGCGGTATTTCTCCCGCAAGAGCACGTGTACTTACGGAAAAAGGATATTCCGTGGAGCACCCTTCTCTTCCTCATACCTTCGCCGTATTCTTTAACCAAAATCAAAACACACTCTTTGCGGACAGCGCGGTACGCAAAGCACTCTCCCTCACGGTGGATAAACAAATAATCATTGACCGTGTTCTTGCGACATACGGAGTACCTTTGAACAGCCCTATTCCTCCCGGCTCTAAAGGATACACGGAAGGAGCTCCGGAACTCCCAAGAAGTGAGCGTCTTGCGCAAGCACAGGAGATCCTTACCAAGGCAGGATGGGGACTCAACGAAGAAAGCAACACCTGGGAAAAGAAATCAGGGAGCAACACAACAGAGCTCCGCTTCTCTCTTTCCACCTCTGACGCACCTGAACTCAAAGCAGTCGCCGAGGAGCTCCGCGTAAGCTGGGAAGCCTTTGGGATTCCCGTGGAAGTACGCGTGTTTGGTATTGGAGATTTGAAAGAAGGAGTCCTTCGCCCTCGCAGATTTGACGCACTCCTCTTTGGGCAGGTGCTTGGTCACGACGGTGATCCGTACGCGTTTTGGCACTCAAGCCAGCGCCTCGATCCGGGGCTCAATATCGCCTCATACACTAATGCGACCGTTGACAGGATCCTTGAGAGAGCCCGCACCGAGCTCGACTCAGCACAACGTGCGATTATGTACGAAAATTTTTCAAAAGAAGTCGTAACCGATAATCCGGCAATATTCCTCTACGCTCCTGAGACCCGCTACGTGGTACCGAAAGCAGTAAAAGGAATGAATTTTTCATCCGTATCAATGCCTGCCGATCGATTTTTGCATATTCATACATGGTATATGACGACCGACAACGTATGGACCATATTTAATCAATAAAAAATAACAATAATTTAATCAACACAACATGAACACATCAGAACAAAAAAACGAAGGTTCTCACGAGCAGCCACGCGGAGAGGCCAAAAGCTACGGCGCACGTCGCTTCCCTCGTCGCGACAGCAATGCCCGCGGCCCCAAGAGCGCGGTAAATCGCTCGGCACAGCGTGCGGGACACTCCCATGGAAATCGCGGAGGATCTCATCCTGCGCGTCGCCCACAAGGGCATGGTGGTCGCGGACACGACGCCCCACACGCGGGCGCGCGTATGAAGCACACCACCGCCCGAGAAAAAGCGGAGGCGCGCACAATCATGATGCCCTTTCCGGGAAAAGACACTGACACAATCATCCCTCCTCTCAAAGACGGAGATATTCGCATTATTCCTCTTGGTGGCGTAGAAGAGGTTGGTCGCAACATGACCATGATTGAATACAAAGACTCTATTCTCGTGGTAGACGCGGGGCTTCAATTCAAAGAAGCACATACTCCCGGTGTCGACTATATCCTCGCGAATACAAAATACTTGGAAGACCGCAAGGAGAAAGTAAAGGGGGTTATTATCACCCACGGACACCTTGATCACACGGGTGGTGTCCCCTATCTCATGGAGAAAATTGGAAATCCTCCCATTTATGCTCGCGAGCTCACCATGCTCCTCGTGCAGAAGCGCCAAGAAGAGTTTCCTCACCTTACCCCGCTTGATCAACGCGTTATTGAAAAGACCGATCGCGTGACGATGGGAGATTTCAAGGTGCGTTTCTTCTCCGTAACCCACACCATCCCCGATGCCATGGGAGTCATCATTGAGACACCGTACGGAAACATCATCTGTACCGGAGACCTCAAGCTTGAGCATAACAACGGCACGGTCACCATGGAAGAAGAGGACGAATGGGATACCCTCACCGCAAACGGAAGCACCAACCTCATGCTCATGGCAGACTCTACCAACACGGAACTTCCCGGATGGTCACTCACCGAAGAAGAGGTTTTGAAAAATATTGAGGAGATTATTCGCAACACGGACGGACGCCTCATCGTAGCAACATTTGCATCCCTTCTTGAGCGCCTCATCCGTATCGTGGAAGTCGCGGAGATTCTCGGCAAGAAAATCGTCGTGGATGGTCGTAGTATGAAAAACAACATCGCTATCGCGTACGAGTCGGGCATGCTCAAGGTGGACAAGAAAATCTTTGTTCCCATTGAGGATATGGAAAACTACCCCCCTGATAGACTCATCCTCTTTGTCACGGGAGCTCAGGGCGACGAATTCGCATCACTCATGCGCGCGGCAAACAAGACACACAAGTTCTTGAAAATCACCAAGCGCGACACAATTCTCCTCTCTTCATCGATTGTGCCCGGCAACGAACGCAGTGTACAAAAGCTCAAAGACAACCTCTCACGTCAGGGAGCAAAAATCATCCACTACAGAAATGCGGTGGTACACTCGTCGGGTCACGCTCAGCATGATGAGACCTTGTGGATTCACAAAAAAGTTGCGGCACGTTTCTTTATGCCCATGCACGGCTACCACTACATGCTCCGCGTACATGCTGATATTGCACGTGAAGCAGGCACCCCTGATGAGCATATCGTCATTCCCGACAACGGCATGATTATTGAGATTCGCGACGAGGGCAAGACAATCACCACTCTCAAAGAGTATGCTCCGCGTGGACTCATCCTTGTTGATGGCTTCTCTGTGGGAAATCTCCAGGAAGTCGTCCTCCGCGACCGCCAAATGCTCTCGCAAGATGGAATCTTCGTTATTATCACGACGATCAATACCGCCACGGGCAAAGTCACCAAGTCTCCCGACATTATTTCCCGCGGGTTCGTATACCTCCGCGAGTCTCAGGATCTCCTCCGCCAAGCGCGATTCATCGCAAAGAAAACAACCGAGGAAATGACAGGATCTTCAAAACAAATTGATTTTGATTACGTCAAAGATCACATCACGGATGCGGTCGCCCGCCTTCTCTTTCAGGAAACGGCAAAACGTCCTATCGTGATTCCCGTCATCCTCTCCGTATAGAGCGGAGCGTCCCCATGGGCGCGCGAGGAGTGTGCTATACTAGGAACCTATTATGATTGAGCGTATATTCTCAAAACCGTTACTCTTGTCCATTTATGTGGCGAGTCTCCTGTATTCTTTTGGGTACGCACTCCCCCTCTATATCAACTCCTCCTTCCTCCACACCTTCATTCCAGCGGAGGCAGCGGTGGGGCTTGTTTTCACGGCAGGGGCAATACTCTCTATCATCTGTATCCTTCTCTTGCCGCGCATATTGCAACGCTTTGGGAATTACAAAACAACACTTACAGCGATTATTCTCGCCGTAGGGACCTTTCTCGCACTTGCATCGGCAATACACCCGTACCTTGTCATTACGGCGTTTATCGTAAATCAAGCGCTCCTCAATGTCATCTATCTCAACCTAAACGCCTTTCTTGAGACCTTTTCGGGAGACGAGACTACGGGCGAGCTTCGTGGAGCATTCCTCACGGTGGTAAACACCTCAATCCTCGTCGCTCCTATTCTCGGAGGGTTTCTCCTCACGACCAGTACGGAGTACGGACGACTCTACCTCGCGGCAGCTGTATTTATGATAGGGATTGGGCTCCTTATGGTTCGTCGTATGCAAAGCTACAAGGACCCTCTCTACACCACCTTCTCCTTTTGGAAAACATTTGGTATCGTGCGCAAAAATCACGACCTTCACGCGATTATCGTCATTCAGTTTCTCCTCAACTTCTTCTATGCCTGGATGACCATCTATACGCCGATCTATCTCCACACGCACATAGGGATTCCGATGAGCGACATATTGACCATCATCATCCCTGTGGCACTCATCCCGTTTGTGGTCCTTCAATTCATCCTCGGTACTATTGCGGACAAAAAACTAGGGGAAAAAGAAATCCTCGTCGCAGGGCTCATGGTGATGGCGGTATCAACGGCGTTTCTTTCATTCATCACGGTAGCAAGCGTCATCGTCTGGGCACTCGCCCTCATGGCAACCCGTATCGGCGCGTGCGCGGTGGAAGTCATGGCGGAGAGTTATTTCTACAAGCAAATTGACGCGGGCGATGTACATCTCATCACCTTTATGTATATCATCCGCACGGGAGCCGTTATCGTGGGGCCTCTCCTCGGTTCACTCGCGCTCGTATTCTTTGACTACCACACCCTCTTTATCCTCCTCGGAGGCGTTGCTCTCTTGAGCATCCCCTTTGGGCTTCATTTTAAGGATTCGAGGTAGGTGTTTTGATGTAAAAACTTTATTTAGTCAGTATTTCAATACGAATACCCACAACACCGTACCTTTGTTCGTCTTCAGTAGAATAAAATTGCTGTATTTGTTTTAAAAGAAATTCTCGGCTCTCTTCTCCGAAAAGAAACGGTCATGGTTTGCGAAAAGTTCTTTGAACGTCTGATAGCGCAATAGTTCCCTTACTACAGTAGTGAGGGTGTTTTCTGGCTTACCATTCTCGCTAAAAATAATCTGGTCGCCAATTTCAATCTGCTGTCGTTTCTCATCAAAAAGACGACTCTCAATTACTTTCTTGCCAAATGCGATGTTGTTGTATGGCTCCGTAGCCAATTTCATGTGGTGTTGTTGCATATGTTTATATAGTAAAAGATACTACAAGGCAATCCATCTTTGAAACTTTCTTGGGTTGTTTGGTACCCATGCCGCCCCATTTTTGCTATACCACAACTTCAGTTCAAAATAAGAAAAGAATGTTTGACTTCGTAAATTCTCGAAAAGCAGACGATAATGCTCATGTTAGGGATATTCTGGCAACTAAGATAACAGGCTGCCTAACAAGTGTAGATCCAAGTACTCAGGAAGTAGGCTTGCAAGGACTCTCAGAAGCATCTAAACATCTAGCACAACCTCGATTGAGACAAGTTGTAAAAGATGTGTTTGATTGGATTCGGAAGCCAGAAATTTCACCAAAGTATCAACCTTTCTCTTTAAGAGCAATCTTGTCCGAATACGACCAATTCAATGATCAAGAGAAGGCTGAGTTTGTCCAATTTATTTTTGAGGAATTGGTTAGAAAGTCTGGTGACGTAAATCACATTAATTTTGGCTTTGAAATTTTGGGACAATTGAAACCAAAATACGAAAATCGAACTCAAAACTTTGACGATATAAAACTTAGAATTGATGGTGAACCAGATGGAACCATCAAAACTGCCCTAATTACGGGGCTTACCAATTTAAAGCCTGTGAGAGTAAATACTGAAAATAAAGATTTTTGGGCAACCTTTGGTGATTCTGACCCTAAACAAAAATAGCCCTTTCAGGGGCTATTTTTGTACGCTTCTCGTGCGCGCTGTTGAAGGTGA
>CAYWES010000011.1:0-13166 GCA_964457625.1 uncultured Candidatus Saccharibacteria bacterium | reverse complement strand
GGGCTGAAGCCTACTGTTGATGTACAACCTGTAGGAAGACCCGGTGTTACCACCGAGGTACCAAGTGTGTTGAGCTTTGCTCGCGTAGAAGCACCTACGAAACCATCCCGGGGCGTAAGCCCCTCGATTTTTCTTTTATTTCTGGTTACCTCTCTATAGAATTATCCTATATGGAACCTTATTTCAGGGGGTGATATACTGTACATATGTCAGAGCTTCTCAAAACAATTGCGGGTTTTCTGGGGATTCTCCTTGTGGTCTTGGTGGGGGTTGCCGTTTCTAACGCGCTCAGAGTGGGGAATACAAACACCTCATCAATAGTCATTGACAATGTTGGCTAATTTCGCTAGGATGAATCCGAAGCTGTAGAAGTAGGCGGTTCCTGAAAAAGGGAACAATAAGTCCTGCGGAGGTCGAACTCTAGGGGGATACCCCGCGCTTTACGGCTTGTTGCATAGATATGCACGAGCCGTTTGCCTTTTTGGCAAACATAATTAGATTAATACGTTTTGTATGGCACTTACCAAAGAAAAGAAAATAGAATTGGTTGCAGATATGAAAGAGCGCCTTTCAAAGGCGAAATCAGTCGTATTTGTAAACTTTGACGCACTTTCCGTGACCGATACGAAAGCACTTCGCCGAGCATTGGGAAGCGAAGAGGTAGGGTATGTGGTCGCAAAAAAGACACTCGCAAAGCGTGTCTTGAACGACCTCGGTGCGAAAGGCGAGCTTCCGGAGCTTCCGGGGCAAATCGCCATCGCGTATGGTGAAGACCTCCTTGCGCCTGCACGTGGGACCTATGAGTTCCAAAAGATTGCACGCGAAAAGGGAAGCATCAGCATCGTTGGTGGTATCTTTGACGGAACATTTAAAACACAGGCGGAAATGATGGAGATTGCGACAATCCCACCACAAGACACCTTGCGTGGAATGTTCGTCAATATCATCAATTCACCTATTCAGCGTTTCGCTGTGGTACTCGGACAGGTTGCAACAAAGCAGGGCGAGGCTCCTGTAGCAGCCCCTGAGTCCGCTCCAGAGGCACCCGTTGCTCCTGAGGTGGCAGAATCCGCGCCTGTAGCCGAAGCTCCCGCTCCGGCAGAAGAAGCGACGCCCGCGGAAGAACCCGTCGCTCCCGCAGAAACTCCTGCAGAGGCTCCCGTAGCCGAGACAGAGCAGACTGCATAAGAATCTTAGTAGTTTTGATTAATTAATTAACGTAATATGACTGAAGAAACAAAAGACGTAGTAGTACCTGAGAAGTTTAAGGATATTGTGGCAAAGATTGAGACCATGAGCGTTCTTGATCTCCACGAATTGGTAAAGGTATTTGAGGAGAAGTTTGGTGTTTCCGCAGCTGCTGTGGCTGCAGCTCCCGCAGCGGGTGGCGCGGCAGATGCCGGTGGTAAAGATTCATTTACCGTAGAACTCACCGCTGCCGGTGATCAAAAGGTTGCCGTAATCAAGGCAATCAAAGAGGCTCTCGGTCTCGGTCTCAAGGAGGCAAAGGATCTCGTTGACGCGGCTCCTTCTGTCCTCAAGAATGACATGAAGCAGGCAGACGCAGACGCCCTCAAGGCAAAGATTGAAGAAGCTGGTGGAAAGGTTACGCTTAAGTAATATTTTAACCCAGGAAATAGAGAAGAAGGGCGGGATGCGAAGCATCCCGCCCTTCTTGCATATTTCACTGAATTTCATGCTATACTTGCATATATTATGGACACTCTCGGGAAAATATTCGGCAGTAACGCACGCGTGAAAATTCTACGCCTTTTTTTGTTGAACTCTTTGGAAGTATATGATATCGCAACCATTTCATTAAAAACGAAGGTAGGTATGTCAGAGACGCGCCGAGAAGTGCAGGGGCTCAAAAAAGCGGGAATCTTAAACGACAAGAGTTTTATCAAAGAAATCCCTCCAAAGCGGGGCGCACGCAAGACCACCCCTACAAAAAAGCGCCTCCAAGGGTTTCAGCTTAAAGCAAATTTTCCCCTCCTTATCCCGCTCAAGAATCTTCTCGTTTCAGAAACACCGCTCAATCGAGACGAGATTATGAAGCGCCTCAAGGGGGTGGGGAAAATCAAATTCCTGGCACTTTCCGGTATTTTTCTTGATGATACTGACTCCCGCGTGGATCTCTTGATTGTTGGTGACGGGCTCAAAAAGCGTGCTATTGAGAGTGCCCTCAAGTCTATTGAGGCGGAAGTGGGGAAGGAGCTTTCCTATGCAGCCTTGGAAACCCCTGAATTTCTCTACCGAGTGAGCGTATACGACAAATTTGTGCGTGATATTCTCGATTTTCGACATGATCGCCTCATAGACAAGCTCGGAGTAGTGTAAAAAGTCCCCAAAATTGCCAAAATAAGATTTCCACATAAATCCTTCCTTTTTAAGAGGGAAGGGTGGTATAATGTATATCAGGAATCAAGTCGCACCACGGTGCTTCCGCGCGCGAAGTTGATGCCAGTATTATAAGTCTAAATAGTATAAACCGGGCAAACCCCTTGGGGTACGTTCGGAAAAACATATGCAGTTGATAGAACAATGGGGCGTAAGCTTGCAACAGTCATTCCAGGCAGGTCTTGGGGTGGAGGTCCTTGCATTTCTCCCAAAGCTCGTACTTGCGATCGTCATTTTTGTCGCAGGTTGGATCGTCGGAGTTATGCTTGGTGAGGTTGTCAACAAGATTGTGAAAGCTCTCAAGATTGATTCCCTCCTCGAACGCGCAGGAACAGGAACACTTGTTCAGAAAGCAGGGTTCCGTTTGGATACGGGTGCATTCTTGGGCGGTATCGTAAAGTGGTTCGTCATCATCGGCTTCCTCGTGGCAGCGCTTGATGTATTTAATCTTCAGGCAATCAACGCACTCTTGACCGCAGTTGTTGTTGAGTTTATCCCTAACGTAGTCATCGCGTCACTCATCTTGATTATCGGTGCAATCCTCGCGGATTTCGTACAAAAGGTAATCTCTGGTGCGGCACGCGCTGCGGGATCACGCTCAGCAGGCTTTGTAGGCGGAATCGCTCGTTGGGCGATTTGGGCCTTCACGATTGTTGCGGCACTTATGCAGCTTAACATCGCAAACCAAATCCTCGGCACACTCGTGACAGGACTCGTTGCAGCGCTCGCGCTTGCTTCAGGTCTTGCATTTGGTCTCGGTGGAAAAGACGCAGCAGCTCGTTACATCGAAAAATTGCGCAACGACATCGCAAATCGTTAATAATCTCTGACACTTTTTCTGAGGTTGTTATACAAAAAGCCCCTTTTGTGGGGCTTTTTGTATGGGGGGAAACCAGGGAGGATTTCCACGTTTTGGCGCTTTTTCAGGGGTATTTCGTATGTAAGATATAATTCCTTGACGTGGTTTTCCTTTTGTGTATAATACGTTCTATTGTTGCATATGAGTTCGGAAATCAAATGCGCCGCAGGCGGAGATCGGTAGAGCTTTAGAGCTTCACTGTTTGACCCGCTTGAAAGCGGGCTTTTTGTTTCCTCGAGAATACTCATCCGACTGATATTTGAAAACTTCATTCCACCACGCATACCCGTTTATTGTGGGTCTTGAGGTATGCGGAGGTGGGCAGGTAATATCACTACGCATCGCAATCACGATGCGTAGTGAGTAAGCGAATAATGATTGTGGTTCTTAAATTTCCTAATAGGAAATTTAAGAGCATATGGTGGATGCCTTGGTTCTAAGAGGCGATGAAAGACGTGACATGGCTGCGATAAGCTTCGGGGAGGTGCCTAGTAACCTTTGATCCGGAGATTTCTGAATGAGGAAACTCCTCTGCTTTTATAGGCAGAGACCCTGCAAACAGGGAGCACACTCAGGGAAGTGAAACATCTCAGTACCTGAAGGAAAAGAAAAAAACCTGCCGAACGGCAGAACATTTCCTTAGTAGCGGCGAGCGAAACGGAAAGAGCCCAAACCCAATGCTTGCATTGGGGGTTGTAAGGCAAGAGCGTCGTATTTATACGAGAAAAGTTACAAATTGCATGATTAGTTGAATATGCTGGAAAGCATAGCCCCAGACGGTGATAGCCCGGTAAGCGAAAATCATGCAACTTTTTTGCTCTTGTTCTTGAGTACCTCGAGACACGAATAGCTCGGGGGAATCCAGCAGAACTAACTGCTAAGGCTAAATACTCTTAGAAACCGATAGTGAACTAGTACCGTGAGGGAAAGGTGAAAAGAACCCCGGTGAGGGGAGTGAAATAGAACTGAAACCATATGCTTACAAGGAGTAGGAGCCCTTCGGGGTGACTGCGTGCCTATTGAAGAATGAGCCAACGAGTTCATATGTATTGCGTGGCTAAGTCCTTTTCGGATGGAGCCTTAGGGAAACCGAGTGTGAATAGCGCGTTTGTAGTACATATGAGACCCGAAGCCAGATGAGCTTACCATGAGCAGGGTGAAGTTTGTAGAAATACAAATGGAGGCCCGAACCGGTTGGCCGTGCGACACCATCGGACGACTTGTGGTAAGGAGTGAAAAGCTAATCGAATCTGGTAATAGCTGGTTCTCTCCGAAATAGTTTTTGGACTAGCGTTTTGTGTACCCTCTGGGGGTAGAGCACTGGAAGAGCTGAATAGGGAGCAATCTCGTCAGTCCTATCAAACTCCGAATACCAGAGACTGATTACAAAACAGTAAGACTCCGGGGGCGAAGCTCCGGCGGTCAAAAGGGAAACAGCCCAGATCTCAAGTTAAGGTCCCTAAATCTATGCTAAGTGCACTTAAGGAGGTGGAGTTTCCGAGACAGTGAGGATGTTGGCTTAGAAGCAGCCATCATTAAAAGAAAGCGTAACAGCTCACTCACTAAGAGACTCTGCGCCGAAGATAATCGGGGCTAAGCATAGTACCGAAACTGAGGGTTTATCGTTTCTTCGGAAATGATGAGCGGTAGGAGAGCGTTCTTGTCTGCACTGAAGGAGAAGCGTGAGCAACTCTGGAGCGTCAAGAAGTGAGAATGTTGGCACAAGTAACCGCAATGCGGGTGAGATCCCCGCACGCCGTAAGACTAAGGTTTCCTTTGCGATGTTGATCAGCGAAGGGTTAGTCGGGCCTAAGGAGATGGCGAAAGCCGGATCCGATGGACACAGGGTTAATATTCCCTGACTTCTTGTCCGTGCGATGGAGTGACAAAGGTTAGTATATCGTGCTTATTATTGGATTTAAGTTTGTTTCGTAAGGATGATTCTTAGGTAAATCCGGGAGTCTTGATTTAATTCTAAATCCAAGCGACGCAAAAAGTTTGAGGTTCGCCTCAGGCAATACGATAAAGCAACCTTTCAAGAAAAGCTTCTTAGCATAACGGACAAGAAACCGTACCGAAAACCAACACAGGTGGTCGAGTCGAGTAGACTAAGGCGAACGAGTGATTGTTTCTCAAGGAACTCGGCAAAAAAGCAGCCGTAACTTCGGGATAAGGCTTGCCTCCACCACTTTGGATAGTTTCCAAAGTGGGGGAAGAGTAAGAGAAAAAGAGATAGAAAAAAGTTGGAAAAATATGCTCTTTGCCATCTTGAAATACGAAAGTATCTAAAGTGGTGGAGGCCGCAGCGAAAGATTCCCTGCCAACTGTTTACCAAAAACACAGCTCCATGCGAACTCGTAAGAGGATGTATATGGGGTGACGCCTGACCAATGCCAGAAGGTTAAATATCGGTGGTTAGTCCGCAAGGATAAAGCTGGCTGATATAAGCCCTGGTGAATGTCGGCCGTAACTATAACGGTCCTAAGGTAGCGAAATTCCTTGTCTGGTAAGTTCAGACGTGCACGAATAGCGTAACGACTGGGGAACTGTCTCGAGGACTTGCTCGGTGAAAATACAATACCGGTGAAGATGCCGGTTACCTGCAGTTAGACGAAAAGACCCCAGAAGCTTTACTATAGCTTGATATTGAACATGTTTTGTGTATGCGTAGCATAGATGGGAGAGGTTGAAGTCGCGATTTAGGTTGCGATGGACTCGTCAGTGAAATACCATCCTTACTTGGGGCATGTTCTAACCTCCACGGAAAAAACGTGCGGGGACAGTATCTGGCGGGTAGTTTGAGTGGGGCGCTCTCCTCCTAAAAGGTAACGGAGGAGTCTATTAAGGTCCTCTAGGTGCGAATGGAAACCGTACCGATAGTGTAATGGCAAAAGAGGGCTTGACTGCAAGACGGGCAGGTCGAGCAGGTGCGAAAGCAGAGCATAGTGAACCGATGGTTCGTTTTAGATGCGGCCAAAGATTAACGGATAAAAGCTACTCTGGGGATAACAGGCTAGTTCCGCCCAAGAGTTCATATCGACGGCGGAGTTCGGCACCTCGATGTCGGCTCATCTTATCCTGGGGGTGGAGAAGCTCCCAAGGGTTTGGCTGTTCGCCAATTAAAAAGATACGCGAGCTGGGTTCAGACCGTCGTGAGACAGGTTGGTCTCCTATCTACTGCAGGCGTTGATTTTTGAGGGGATTTGCTCCTAGTACGAGAGGACCGGAGTGAACTGACCTCTGGTGTGGCTGTTGTCCTGCCAAGGGCACCGCAGCATAGCTATGTCGGGAATGGATAACCTCTGAAAGCATCTAAGAGGGAAGCCAACCCCAAGATCAGAAATCGTTTGAGACCCCTAGGAGATGACTAGGTTGATAGGCTTTAGGTGTACGCACAGTAATGTGTTTAGCCGAGAAGTACTAATACGTCGATTCCTATTGGGAATTTGAGAATCACAATCATTATTTGCTTTACCATGTGTTCGCGGTCCGATTGTGATTAATAGTGCTTGCATTATTAATCACAATCGGGGTGCGAACCCTCCTGCCATCATGAGCTCTCCCCTCGGGGACTGCAATATGGAATGGCCGAAAGGAGGTTCGCATTTCCGACCAACAACAGATGTTCTTTACAAACGGGCGGAAGTTTTCCGCCCCGACACCTTCTTCAAAAGAAGGCAGTCAACAAAAAAGATTGAATGTTTTAATCTGGTGGTTTATCGGAGAGGAAACACCTGATCTCATTCCGAACTCAGCAGTTAAGCTCTCTTGAGGCGATGATACTCCACTTGTGGGGGAAAGTAGCTCGCCGCCAGGTTAAAGTATTCAATCTTTTAGAAAAAAGCGCCTCCTTCCTATGTATAGGAAGGAGGCGCTTTTTTGTGCGAGTTTGTGGTATTATAAAAAGCATGGAATGGTCTCAGAAGCGAAAAATTATTTATGCCACAATCTTTTCTTTGGGAATCATTATTCTCGCGGCATATCCTGTCTATAAACTCGCGTATCGCGCACCAACGTGCTCTGATGGAAGGCAAAACGGCACTGAGGTAGGTATTGATTGCGGAGGATCGTGCGCACTCTTTTGCCCATCTCAAATTGCTCTGCCGAATATTTTATGGGCGAATGCGTTTCCTCTTACCGAGGGGATGTATGATCTTTCGGCATATATTGAAAACACCAACGTAACCGCGGGGGTAAAGCAAGCCCGCTATACGATTCGCATGCTCGATGCATTGGGAGAAACGGTTGGCAGTGGTTCTGGTGTTGTCGAGATTCCTCCGCGCGCACGTGTGCTTCTCTTCCTTCCGAGGATAAGCGCCAGTGCCCCCCCTGCGTCAGTGCAAGTGGAATTTGAGCCGGAGGACCTCGCTCGTTTCGTGTATGCTGAGCAAGCACCTGAACCGTTGGTTATCCGTAATGATATTTTGCGTAATACCGATACGCGCCCTCGTTTGGACGCGACACTCGTAAATACCGACCGTATCAACGCAGTGGGCAGAGTTGTTCTCAGCGCGATTATTTCAGATCTTTCGGGGAGGCCGGTGGGAGTTTCTCAGACCTATGTTGACGGGATTCCACGAGGAGGCGAGGAGAGTATAGTCTTTACGTGGCCAAGCAGTTTTGCCCGAAGTGGTCAGGGGGGTGTCTGCGCGGTTCCTACGGACACGATGGTCGTCCTTGATAGGACAAATCCTTCAGATATGATTACGGCCGTGCTTACGGCACTTGTGCATTCTTTTGTTGAAACGATAACCGCGCGCGATAGTGTTGGGTTTGTATCATTTGCAAATGAGGTTTCAAGCCCTCTTGATGCCTTGCTTTCGCGCAATCAAGAAACACTCCTCACGGCGTTGTCCGGCATTCCGAGTGTTCCTGCGTCTTCCTCAGATCGCAATGTGGGAGATGCACTCCGTGCCGCTGTCCAAGAGCTCAAGAGTGTTCGCCATACGCCCGGTGCTCAGCAGGCAATCGTTGCCTTGGTAGGGGGGCTTCCTACATTGCCTCTAGACTCTATTAATCCCAACAACAGGCTGTACGCGGAAAATTACGCCGCGGGAGTCGCCGCCGAAGCTCGTCGTGAGGGTATTGATGTGTATGTCGTAGGTATCAATTCGTCGAGCGCAGAGCAGTTTTTCCGAAATCGTATCGCGACCTCTTCCGCGCACTACTTTTCTGCTTCCCATGGAGCTGAGGTGGAATCAGTCCTCAAAACCATCTCGGCAAGTCTTTGTAAGGAAGAGACGTTTATCAAGCAGATAATCATCACTCCGCGCACGGTTTTTGCAGGCTAACGCGCTCAATGTTGTATGCAGTTGGTATCTCTTATTCGCGACGTATTTTCTCGCAAAGCGCGTTCTGAATGGGTGCTCCTTTTTGGAGCCATTATCATCTCTCTTTTCGGACTTGTTACCATGAATGCGTTCATGGGAGATAACCAATTTTTTGAAAAACAAATTATTTCTTTGGGGGTTGCGGTGGTGGGGTTCTATCTTGCGACAAAGGTAGACACAGATATTCTCAAGCGCACGAGCGTTCTCGTAACCTTGTTTGTCATATTGCTCAGTGTATTGGGGGCGCTTTTCCTTGTCGGGACGGTCGCAAAAGGGGCTCAGAGTTGGCTGTCGTTTGGTAGTTTTACCTTTCAGCCGGTTGATGCCATGAAGCTCCTTTTGATCCTCATTCTGGCAAAGTACTTTTCGCGAAGACATATAGAAATAGCCCATTTCAGACATATTATCGTGTCGGGAATATACGCCTTTATTCCTTTTGTGCTGGTCTTTTTACAGCCTGACTTTGGTTCCGCGATGATTATTGGCCTTATTTGGCTGGGGATGATTCTTGTTTCAGGGGTTTCAAAAAAACACCTCGCGCTCGTGATATGCGTGGCAGCGATTGCGTTTGCGGGACTTTGGATTACCAAGCTTGACGTGTATCAAAAAAATCGTATCCTCACGTTTTTGAATCCTCTAAGCGATATTCAGGGAACAGGATATCAAGTATATCAATCAACCATCGCGGTGGGATCAGGAGAACTCCTGGGGAAGGGTGCCGGGTACGGCACTCAGTCTCGCCTTCGGTTTCTTCCTGAACACCAGACAGACTTTATTGTCTCCGCCTTCGCGGAAGAGTGGGGATTTATGGGGCTCCTTATCCTTTTTGGTCTTTTTGCGCTCATTATCGGGAAGATTCTTTCTCTCTCCATGGTGGGGGCGACGAACTTTGAAATGCTCTATGGCATGGGGGTCGCCATATATCTGATTGCCCATTTTACCGTGAACGTCGGTATGACCATAGGACTCTTGCCCGTTACGGGAATTCCCATGCCTTTTATGAGCTATGGAGGGTCTCATCTTCTCGTGGAATTTGTCGCGCTGGGACTTCTCGTGAGTATGAAAAAGACCGCGCGTCCCGCGCATAGGAGCGCTCTCAAGAATGAGTTTCTTGGTTTTTAACGTATCGTCTGTAAAGGGCGTATGTTGCCCATCCAATACATCCTCCCAAAAGAAATCCTGAAAGGATGTCGATTGGCCAGTGAAGACCAAGCATAATACGCGCGGATCCTACCACGAGACCCCCCACGAGATACGCGAGAGCAAACGCTCGGTACTCTGCCCAAAGGGCGCCCACAAAGGCAAAATAAAGCGTTGCGTGTCCCGACGGCCACGAGTCACCACCACCCCATGTATAAAGGGTTTGGAGGTTCTGATAGAATTCAAACGGGCGAGGACTCTCAATCCCTATTTTCAACAATTTTGCGATGGTATATGCAAGTAATACACCTACCACCACCGCCAAGGCGTCATAAAGACCCTTTTTCCCATAATGTCGCACCAGGTATACCACCAATCCTGAACAAAGTATTATTCCCCAAGGATCAGAAATAATGACAAGAAACGTATCAAGAAGAGGGTGTTGACCCAGGAATCCTTGTATACGGAAGAAAATATGTTCGCTCATGAGGTTCATTGTAGCATAGGTGTTGTATATATTGAGACACCGTGTTGTGAAAAAGGGGTAGGTTGCAAAACCTTATAAAATACGTAGAATAAGTCCATTATGTGGAAAACACGATTGGGTGCATTATGTATATTATTGACCGCAGGAGCGCTCGCGTACGGCATTTATTTGTCTGAACCAACGCTTCACCAAGACCCGGAAGCTGCGCGTGCCTCTGTCTTTGCTCAAAAATTCCCCCTCAAGAAGGGTCTGGACCTTTCCGGTGGTGTTGAGCTCGTGTATCAAGCTCATGTGACCTCTATAGAGTCCGCGCGCGTTGCAGAGGCTATGGAATCTCTCCGTGATGTGGTAGAGCGTCGCATCAATCTCTTTGGGGTGAGCGAACCGCTCGTGCAAGTTGAAACCAGGGGAGGAATCACCTCGGATGTTGATTATCGTTTGATCGTAGAGCTTCCCGGTGTCGCGGATGTCGCGCAGGCTGTTGCCATGATCGGACAGACACCAACGCTTGAGTTTATGACCGAGCGTAATGAGGAGGGGATGAGAAAATACCAAGACGCGATAGCAGCGTTTGAAGAAGGGCAGAAGAATGGAGAATTCATTATTTCTCAGGAACTGATTGATGGTCCCTATGAGCCGACGGCGCTTAATGGTCGCTTTATTGAAAGAGCAGACCTTGAGTTTGACCCTACTACGCGCCAACCTATTGTTTCCATTACGTTCAACAAAGAAGGTTCTGATTTGTTTGCGCAGATTACAAAAGAGAATATTGGTAGGACAATCGCCATCTATCTTGATCGTGACCTCGGCAACTTTGAACCGATTTCCGCTCCCGTCGTCCGTGAGCAGATTCTGGGAGGGAAGGCTCAGATTAGTGGAATGTTTACCCCCGAAGAAGCGCGTACGCTCGTGGGCCGCTTGAATTCAGGAGCACTTCCTGTTGATAAGCTTGAGCTTCTTTCTACGCAGACTATTTCAGCACCACTTGGGGCGGAGGCACTCAAGGCAGGTGTTTTGGCAGGGCTGTGGGGAATCCTCGTTGTCGCGCTCTTTCTTATGCTTTGGTACCGTCTGCCGGGAGTTGTTGCGACGCTTGCCTTGGCGGTGTACATCATCCTCATGATTGCAATCTTTAAGCTTCTCGGGGTGACACTCACCGCGGCAGGTATCGCGGGATTCATCCTTTCTATCGGTATGGCGATTGACTCAAACATTCTTATCTTTGAACGCACCAAAGAGGAACTACGCAAAGGGCATACGGTCCATGAGGCAGTGCGCGAAGGGTTTGCGCGTGCATGGACGTCAATCCGTGATTCAAACATCTCAAGTATTATCACCGCTATCATTCTCTTTTGGTTTGGGACAAGTTTGGTTAAAGGATTTGCGCTGATCTTTGGTCTCGGTGTTGTTGTGTCGTTGTTCTCGGCGATTACCGTAACGCGCATTTTCCTGTACTCTGTGCCGGTTCATGGTCGCAATGTGTTTGTCCGAGCACTCTTTAGCAGTGGGTTTTTCAAACTTTATTAATTTGATTCTATGATTATCATAAAATATCGCGCTATCTTTTTTGCCATCGCGGGAATCGCACTCGTGCTCTCTGTGTTTGCTCTTGCTACAAAAGGTCTCAATATTGGCATAGACTTCACGGGAGGATCAGTGACTGAGGTCTCTTATGGAGAGCGACCTGATATTGACGCCCTCACGCTGGCGCTCACCCAGGCTGGGTTTGAAAACCCACGCATTCAGATGGCGGGGGAAGATAGTGTCATCATAAAGACACGCGCTCTCTCAGAGGAAGAGCGTCAGGGACTCACAGGAGCACTGGGTACCGTAGGAGAGGAGATGACCGAGAAGCGCTTTAGCTCAGTGGGTCCAAGTATTGGGAAAGAGCTTCGCACAAAGGCGTGGATCGCTATCGTCTTGGTAATCATTGGTATCGTACTTTTCCTCGCATTTGCGTTTCGTCATGTGTCGTATCCGCTTTCCTCTTGGAAGTATGGGTCTGTCACGGCGATTACGATGTTCCACGACCTCCTTATCCCTGTGGGAATCTTTGCCATGCTGGGCAAGGAAGTTAATACACTCTTTTTGGTCGCCCTCCTTTCTGTCATGGGACTTTCGGTACACGATACGATTGTGGTATTTGATCGCATTCGTGAAAATCTCAAAAACAAGATTTCTACTGATTTTGCAACCGTCGTAGGGAAGTCTCTTGAACAAACATTTATGCGCTCAATCAATACTTCATTGACGACGATGTTTGTACTCGCGACCATCTTCTTCTTTGGTCCTGAATCTACGAAAGACTTTTCACTCCTCCTTTGGATCGGTATCTTCTTTGGTACTTATTCATCAATCTTTGTCGCCACACCACTTTTGGTCGAAGTTGAAAAACGTCAAAAGAAAGCGTAATCAAAAAAGACTAAAAACCCCAAGGAAATCCTGGGGTTTTTGCTATTGTAGGGGAGGGTTTCCGCCCCTTGACTTCTCCAACGCAAACGATTATACTACCCAAGCGCTTGAAATACAGGCGCTTTTGTTATCAGACTTATGTTTGGTGGCAAAAGAGATCGTTGAAAACTACATATGTAAAACATCTAAATCGTGACCTTGCTCACAGCAACGAGTGAGGTCACAGCAAGTTCCTAGAAATAGGAAAAAGTTCAGTGAATTGAAACAAGAGTATTTTTTCTTTTGTTCCGTTCTTGAGAGTTCAACTCTTTTTATGAGAGTTTGATCCTAGCTCAGGATGAACGCTGGCGGCGTGGATAAGGCATGCAAGTCGAACGCCCCGCAAGGGGAGTGGCGAACGAGGTAGTAATACATAGGTACAAACCCCCAAGTCAGGAATAACCCACCGAAAGGTGGGCTAATACTTGATAGTCTCTTCGGAGTAAAGATTTATCGCTTGGGGATTGGCCTGTGCAGTATCAGCTTGTTGGTAGGGTAA
>CAYWES010000010.1:0-14969 GCA_964457625.1 uncultured Candidatus Saccharibacteria bacterium | reverse complement strand
CCGAGATTTTGTGGCGTAGCTTCTTGAGATGTTCCAAATACCATGGGTTCATTATACCACAGCCTCTCTAGAGAAGCGTGAGAATCTCCGGCGCGTCTTCCGTGATGAGAATAGTATGTTCAAAATGGGCGCTTCGCTTGTGATCCTTGGTCACATACGTATAGCCGTCGGGGAGGAGTTTTATAAAGCGGGTACCCTCATTTACAATCGGCTCAAGAGCGAGAACCATGCCGGGTCTCAAACGGACGCCTTGTCCTTTGGTGCCGTAGTTTGCAACGTGGGGGTCTTCGTGCTGCCGGTATCCCACGCCATGCCCCCCGAGCTCTTCTACGATGACGAGCCCCTGCTCTTTCACATATGCTTCAATGGCATGTCCGATATCACCGACTGTGTTTCCGGGGCGTGCCTCCGCGATACCGCGCATGAGCGCTTCGCGTGTCGTGTGAATGAGCTTTTTTGCCGTCTCATCAATCTTCCCCACCGGCACCGTCATCGCATGATCAGAAAAATATCCCTTGTGAGAAAGCCCCGTATCGATGCCTACGATATCACCTTCTTTGAGTACGTAATCCCCTCCGATACCGTGCACGATTTCATCATTCACCGAAATACAGAGCGTCCCCGGATAAGGGCGGCGCGCACCTTCTGGTGTGTAGTGGAGAAACGCGGGCTCATCCCCTCCTTCTCGGATAAGCCTCTCCGTAAGGATATCAAGCTCCTTGGTCGTCACACCGGGACGTACTGCAGCGCGTACCTGATCAAGCACGTGGGCGAGACGCGTGCTTGCTTCGCGAATAAGCGCGATATCCTCTGGAGTTTTTATCATTCCTCGTTTGGTAGTCATATTTTTACTCAGCAAACCCGAGTCCTTTTTTAATATCCGCAAAAACTTCTTCAGGCGTTTGCTCGCCGTTTATCTGGAGCACCTGATATCGTGCGTGTGTTTTGTAAAAGTCTATCGCGGGGATCACATCACGATCAAACCACGCAAGGCGCTCCGCGACGACTTCATCCTTGAGATCATCTCCTCTCCCTCTCCCGCGAAGGCGCTCCGCGGACCATTCCTTTGAAACATCCAAATAAATAACAACGGGATTCTCACGCTGATAAAACGGAAGCGCCGTATCAAGCATGGTCGCCTCTCCGAGAGAGCGAGGAGTGCCGTCAAAGACAATGTGCTCATTCCCGCGTACTTTTTCCAAAAAAAGATGTGTCCACACCCATACCGCGAGAAAATCAGGCTGGCGAGCTCCCGTTTCTCCCAGGGCACGAGCGAGATCCCATGTATATCCGGAATCCTTTATGTGGTTGCGAAAATGCTCACCCGTCTCAATATAGAGGAGTGGTGTCTCAGGGTCATGGGTCGCGATATACTCACGGAGAAGACCTGATTGCATCCCCTTCCCCGCGCCGGAACGCCCAATAAAAATGATTGTCTGGAGATTCATACAAAGAGCATACCCTACTCCCGGGAAAGTGCAACCGAGAGATTTACTCTCCTCTTACGCTGTTTGTCTTTTTTGAGCGAAGCGAGGAGACTAGTACTCGCGCATTGAAATCTGCGCGTCAACCTTCTTTACGAGATCAAGAACCACCGATACCACAATGAGAAGCGCGGTACCACCGAGCGCAAGCGCCTGAACTTGAGTAACTCCCTGCATGACGAGCGGGAGAACCGCAATGGCACCGAGGAAGAGTGCTCCGATAAAGGTAATGCGGGTGAGAATCTTCCCCAAATACTCGGACGTCTGCTTTCCCGGGCGAATGCCGGGGACAAAGGCGCCGTTCTTTTGAAGGTTGTTTGATACCGCTTCCGGATCAAAGGTAACCGCAGTGTAAAAATATGTGAAAAGGAATACAAACCCAAAGTACAAAAATCCGTGGAACCATACGTTTGCGAGTGCCGCCTTCACCGCGAGAGCGGCAGTCTGGAGGGTACCGCTATCCGTAAGCGCGAGCGCATTTGCCACAACCGTAGGGAACGTGAGGATTGAGAGCGCAAAAATAATAGGAATAACTCCCGCTTGGTTGAGACGAAGAGGAAGATACGTAGAGCCACCACGGGTCGTCGTGCGACCATCGCGCGCTTGCTTTGCATAGGTGATGGGCACGGGACGCTCCGCCTCTGTCATAAAGACAACGGCAAGAATGGTGAGGAGTGTCGCAAAAATAAACCCAATGTACATCGGCACTTGAGACACATCAAAGGTAAAGAGGAGCTGACCTACTTGCGCGGGTAGTGAGGCGATAATACCTGCAAAAATAATCAAGGAGACACCGTTTCCAATACCAAATTCTGAGATAAGCTCTCCAATCCACATGAGAAGTACCGATCCCGCGGCGATAATCGCCGTATTGAGGAGCATATCAAACGGTGAAAGACCGACGAGAATCCCCTGCTTGCCCAAGTACGCAAGGAGTCCGTATCCCTGCACAACAGCGAGAGGAAGAGAGAGGAGGCGTGAATACTGAGTAAACTTTCGGCGACCCATCTCCCCTTCTTCATGGTACATCGCCTTAAACTTTGGCGAAAACATGGTGAGCACCTGCATGATAATCGATGCCGTAATATACGGACCAACACCAAGCATCATAATAGAAATCGCCGCCAAACCACCTCCGGTGATGAGGTTCAAGAAACCGAGAGCCTGATCGCTCGCCAAAAGACCCGAGAGACTTGCCCCCGCTGCCGCAGGAATAGGTACCGCCGCAAGCGCACGAAAGAGAACGAGCGCACCAAGGACCACCAAAATACGACGACGGAGCGTGCTATCAGTGACCATGAGCTTCAATTTTCGTACGAATGTGTTCATGAATATAGGTTTTAGGAAACTGCTTATTGAATCGTCCCGCCCGCTTTTTCAACTTTTTCCTTTACGGACTGAGAAAAATCACATCCACGAATGGTAAGCTTTTTGTCCAGCTCACCTGAGCCGAGAATCTTCACCGAAGGAATCTTGTTTCCATTCTTTTTGATGAGTCCTTTTGCGAGGAGGAGTTTTGGAGAAACACGCTCACCTGAAGCAAATGCATCGTTCAACACGCTGAGGTTCAACACCACAGAAAAATCAGGCGCGGTACGGAAGAGGTGACGAGGTGCCACGCTTTCTCCGCGAAGCTTAGGGAGCTTCTTAATCGCGTCGCGAAGCATAGGGCGGATGCGGTGTCCCGCGCGCGCCTTCTGACCTTTGGTCCCGCGACCGGATGTCTTGCCACGCTTACCACCGCGACCGACGACTTTTTTCGCCTTGCGGGGAGTCTTTGGTTTAAGTTCGTGAATTTGCATGATGGTGGTATCTAAAATTATGCGTCTTGCTTCTTAATGCGCGTGGTGCGGATGTCAGAGAGTGCTTTGATTGTCGCGCGCGCGATGTTGAGCTTGTTTTTTGAATTGGAGAGAACCTTTGCGCGGACATTTTTGATACCCGCGAGGTCAAGAACATTACGCACGGAGCTTCCTGCCACGAGTCCACGACCGGGCGCCGGCATGATGACAACCTGCGCGCTTGAAGCCTTTGCGGAAACCTCATGAGGAATCATCATTTCTTTGTTTGTACGAACAGTAATCATGTTCTTTTTTGCGTCCTTCATAGCTTTTTCAATAGCGAGCGCAGTATCAGACGCCTTTCCTACTCCTACGCCCACGGATCCCTTTCGGTTTCCCGCGACGAGTGCAACGGAGAATGAAAATCGGCGACCACCGGCGACCACACGGGTCACGCGACGAATCTGAATCATCTTGCTATCAAACTCAGGGCGAGGACGCTCAAAGCCTCCTCCGCGACGGTCACCACCCCTGCGGGGAGCTCCTCCGCGATTTCCACCACCTCCGCGTCCACCAAACGAACGAGGACCGCGAGGCGCTCGCGTCTCAGGAGTCTTTGGTGCTTCGGTAGAAGCTGTCGTTTGTTGTGTCGTGTTCTCAGTCATAATTGCTTAAAATACTAACCCTCCTTCACGCGCACCTTCCGCAAGAGAGCGCACGCGACCCGTGTAAATAAATCCACCTCGATCAAACACAACGCGCTCAATGCCTGCCGCTTTTGCCTTTTTTGCGAGCTCGCTTCCCGCGACCTGCGCGCGTTCGGTCTTTGTCTTTCCCTTTGCGCCCATGTCAGACGCGGATACGAGTGTTGTACCGCGTGCGTCATCAATAATCTGCGCGTAGATATACTTTGACGACTTGAATACGGCGAGACGAGGACGCTCCGCGCTTCCGGCAACCTTTGCACGTACGCGACGGTGGCGTACTGCTCGTTTTTCAATTTTCTTTGTAATTTTAGTCATATGTGTGAGGAAAGATTACTATGCGGACTTCTTACCCTGCTTACGGCGCACGACCTCATCGCTGTAACGAATACCCTTACCCTTGTACGGCTCGGGCTTCTTTTTTGCGCGGACTTGCGCGGCAAAGAGTCCTACGGATTCTTTGTTAGTTGAGGTGAGGGTGACGACATTCTTTTCTACCGTTGCCTTTACATCCTGAGGAACCTCCATAGGAACCTTGTGAGAAAATCCGAGGCTAAAGACAAGCGTGTTTCCTTGTTGCTCAACCTTGTATCCCACTCCTTCCACGGAGAGCTTCTTTTCAAATGGAGTATTTACTCCCGTGACCATGTTGACGAGGTGTGACGCGTAGGTGCCCCACAATGCGCGTGCTTCCTTTGAGTTGTTTTTTGGCTCAAAGGAGATAGATCCTTCACCAAGGGTGATGGTCACTGCTCCGGGGAAATCACGCACGAGCTCGCCCTGAGGTCCCTTCACCGTAATGACGGTCCCCTGTTGCGTAACGGTCGTCCCTGCGGGGATAATAACTCCTTTTTTTCCTATTCTTGACATGATATTACCAAATATTAAAGAGAACTTCTCCGCCGACCTGTGACTTCTTTGCCTCCTCGCCCGTCATGAGACCTTTTGGCGTGGAGAGCACGGTGAGACCATATCCGTTGCGGATAGACTTAATCTCAGCTGCCTTGATATACATACGGCGTGAAGGCTTTGACATACGGCGTACGTCACGCACAACAGGCTTCTTGCCATTGAAGGCGATGCCGAGCTCAAGGGTCTTTGTGGAAACAGTTTTACCCTTTTTTGCGTACGAAGCGATGTATCCGTTCTGAAAAAGAACAGAGGCAATGGATTCTTTGATCTGAGAAAACGGTACGGTTGCCGTATGTTTACCGGCATTGCCCGCATTCTTGATACTGATCAACATATCTGCGATTGGATCGTGCATAGGAGTAGAAATTACCAAGAAGACTTTTTAACACCCGGAATCTTGCCGTCATTTGCAAGCTCACGGAAACAAATACGACACAAGTCAAAGTCACGCAAGTAGCCGTGACGGCGACCACACTTGAAGCAACGACGCACAATGCGCGTGCTAAACTTTGGCGTGCGCGCTGAACGCGCGATGGTTGATGTTTTTGCCATATATATTGAATAAACGGGGGATTTTTGAGGAATATCACCTCATTATTCTTATGAAGAAAAGCGTGCGCTTGCCTCCAAAAGGAGAATGAGGGATTACCCCAAAAAGGAACCCGTATGGGCATACTACCATATGGGGGGGCAATGTCAATTATTAGGGAGATGCTTAATAATGGGGCTCGCTCCGCCAAACATATTCGAATTTTTTACATATGAGGGAAAGAGACCCCGTGTGTTTGGTGGAGGAAGGGCGTGAATAGGTGAAATACAAAAGCCCCGCGCACTTCGTGCGCGGGGCTTTTGTATTTTGAGAGTTATTTTTTTACTTCTTAAAAGGAACGCCGATGACCTCAAAGAATTTCTGCGCCTCGGCTTTTGACTTTGCGGTCGTGACAATAGTGATTGCCATACTGAAGACATCGCGGAGATCTTCGTCTGCAGTCTCAGGGAAAATAGTCTGCTCGCGCACACCGATGGTGAGGTTTCCCATTGAGTCGATTGATCCCGTATTGTATCCACGAAAGTCGCGCGTGCGTGGCGTTGCTACATTGAGAAACTTATCAAGGAATCCAATCATGCGTGTTCCACGGAGTGTTACCGCAACACCAATCTTATCCCCTTCACGAAGCTTGAAAGCGGCGATTGACTGCTTTGCGCTACGGATTGAGGGCTTCTGACCGGTAATCTTGGTAAGGCGGTCTACGACGAGTTCATTGCGATTCTTGTCTTTTGCTTTTCCGGTAGCGGATGAGACGACCACCTTCACGAGACGAGGTGCCGCAAGCTTGTTGGTATAGCCAAACTCAGCTTTCATTGCGTCAAACGCTCCCTTTTGTGCTTCCTTTACTGATGTAATAGATTTCATGATACGAGAAATTAGTTAAGCTCCGAGCCGGTCTTTTTGGTGAAACGAACTTTCTTGTCAGCAATCTGCTTCATCGCGACGCGTGTACGCACGCCGGACTTTGGATCAACAATCATCACGTTTGAGGCGTGAAGTGGCATCGCGCGTTCCACGACCTGACCTGCCTTGCCACGCACGCGAGACTTCTCACTTACCTTTGCGATATTTACCCCCTCTACGAGGACGCGATTTTCCAGAGGAAAGACCTTGAGGATTGAGCCCTTCTTGCCCTTATCCTTTCCGGTGGTAACGATTACATTGTCTCCTTTTTTAAGCTTCATGATAGTTGTTGATTGTATATTAAAACATTACACGACCTCGGGAGCGATTGAACAAATCTTTTGGTATCCCAAATCAGAGAGCTCGCGAATCACGGGACCAAACACGCGCCCTGCCTTTGGCTCTTTGTTCGCCTTGTCGACGATGACCACCGCGTTGTCGTCAAAGCGTACGTATGATCCATCCTTACGGCGAAATGCCTTGCGCGTGCGTACTACCACCGCGGTGAGAACGTCTTTCTTTTTTACATTCTTGCGAGGCTCGGCAACTTGCACAGAGAGTACGACGAGGTCGCCAATCTCCGCGTAGCGCTTTTTTGAACTGCCGAGTACTTTGAAGACGCGGCCGATTTTTCCGCCTGAGTTGTCAGTGATTTTTACAATTGTCTGTGGTTGAATCATGGTAGTGGTATTTCGTGTGAATTGGCTGGTGACAAACGTGCTCGCTATGCCTCCTTCTTGCCGACAACGATGAAGGACTTGTCCTTGGAAATCGGACGGCATTCTTGGATTACGACCGCATCCCCTTCCTTGTAGGTGTTGTTTTCGTCATGTGCTTTGTACTTCTTTGAAATCGTGAAGTACTTGCCATACTTTGGGTGCTTCACATATCGTTCAACGAGGACGGTGACCGTCTTTGCCATCTTGTCCGATACGACGACACCGGAGAGCTTCTTTGGACTTGTTGTTGTGTTTTTTGTTTCCATAGTGGTGTTTATTCGGTCACAGGTGTTTCTTTGCGTGTATTGAGCTCGGTGAGCGCGCGCGCAATCTCTTTCTTTGCGGAAGCCTTAGAAATATTCTTTTTCTTGGTACCGGCAAGGTCAAAACGGAGCACACGAAGCTCTTCTCGCTTGGCGTCTACCGTCTTCTGCAAATCTGCTGTAGATGTATTCGTCATACTCATAATACTTATGCGGTTTGTGAACGACGCACAATGCGTGTCTTTACGGGAAGCTTCGCCCCCGCTTTGCGGAGCGCCTTCACTGCCGTCTCTTCATCGATACCATCAATCTCAAATAATACTCGACCCGGGCGGACTTCCGTCACATAGCCCTGGAGGGCACCTTTACCCTTACCCATAGGCACCTGAGCACCTTTCTGAGTGAATGGACGATCAGGAAAAACACGAATCCATACTTTGCCAACCTTCGTGATCGTGCGCGTGATTGCCTTACGAGATGCCTCAATTTGGTTTGAGGTAATACGTGCGGGAGTTTCCGCTTTGAGTCCATAGGATCCAAATGCAAGCGTGATACCGCGTGTTTCAGGACGGCTACGACGCTCAAGACTCTTGCGTCCGTTCTGCCATTTTCGATGTTTTACTTTCTTAGGAAATAACATGGTAGTGATAGATTAATTTTGCGGTGCGTTGGACGCAGGGGTGAGAACTCCTTTTTTATCATTGAAAACTTCTCCCTTGTAAATCCATACCTTGATACCGATTGCTCCGTAAGGAAGGCGGGCGGTGTTCTTTGCGTAATCAATATCAGCACGGAACGTCTGGAGAGGAATACCTCCGCGGCGAATCTGCTCGTAGCGTGCCATTTCCGCGCCACCCAAGCGACCGGAGATTGCAATACGCGCACCTTTTACATCACGATTTGCCATCACTTTCTCCACGGTTTGCTTCAAAATAGTACGGAATGGCAAACGCTTCTCAAGCGCTTCCGCGACCATTTCTGAAACGATCGCCGCGTTTGCCTCAGGTGAGCGCACCTCTTCAATATCAAGTTTAAAATCCTGAGGAATAACAAATCCCCTGCGCTTTGCCTCTTTAAAAAGATCGTTCCTGAGTTTCGTTGAACCTTCGCCGGCACGACCAATAATCATACCCGGACGCGCACTCTTTATAATGATACGAAAGAGCTTTGCATTGCGCTCAATCTCCACGCCGGCAACATGAGAACCGCGAAGACGCTTCTCAAGAAACTCACGAATGAGGACATCACCCTTGAGGAACTGCTTGTATTCCTCTTTACTGCCAAACCAACGTGACTTCCAGTCACGGATTATTCCCAAACGATGTGCAAATGGATGTACAATATGTGTCATATTAGTTGGTTTTTTCTACTGCTTTCTTTTTTGCAGGGGCCTTCTTTGCGGTTGCGGGCTTCTTTTTAGGTGCCGCTTCCTCTTTCGCCACCTCCGCGACCTGAGCCTTTTTCTCAGAAATGGTATCCGTGCGCTCAATGAGCTCAAGCATCACATGGCTCGTGTGCTTGTGAATAGGGCTCGCGGATCCATGGCTCTTTGGCATGGAGCGCTTGAGAATCATTCCCTGATCCACGCGTACTTCTTTTACAAAAAGATCCTCAATGGCAATACCGTTGTTTTCCTTTGCATTTGCCACCGCAGAAAGCAAAAGCTTCTTCATGGGAAGTGAAGCGCGCTTTGGAAGCGCGTCAAGCTCGGCAAGTGCGCGAGACGCGGTCTTGCCCTTCATGAGATTTGCGACGAGGCGAACCTTGCGGGGAGCCTGACGATAGCTTTTGAGGTAGGCTTTCATGGATTATTTCTTTGCGGGGGTTTCCGTTTTCGCCGCCTTTGCTGCTGCAATTTCGGCTTCCTTCTTCTTCTGATCAAGTTCCTTCTGCATCTTTCCACCGTGACGGACGAACTTCTTTGTAGGAGAAAACTCTCCGAGCCTGTGTCCCACCATATCTTCCGTCACACGCACCTCAAGGTGTTGTTTACCATTGTAAACACCAAACAAGAATCCCACCATTTCGGGAGAAATCTGACTTGCGCGGGCCCATGTTTTGATTATTGGCTCGGACTGAGGGTTCTTTCCCTCGATTTTCTTGAGGATTTTGAGGTCAACGTAAGGACCTTTCTTGAGTGATCGTGTCATGAATAGATTAGGGTGAAACAAAACAAGCTCGGGATGAGCTCGTTTCGTATCTTACCAAACTACCAAATAATGTCAAATAGGCTCGTTTTCTAGATTTCAGTGACATCAATGTCTATAGGGAATCCTGAACCGGAAGCAGCTGAACCAGCCGTACAAAGAGTTGTACATGATTGAACCGCTACCCCAGAGAACCCTGCTCCGCATTGTCCCGTCTGAGTACCTGAAACCTGGGTATTGAATTTATCTGGCGTACATTCGCCGGGGTCAATCACACAAGCACTCCAATTCCCAGCAGGGACCTGAGAAGGGCTACACTGAAGAGGAATATCTATTCTTGCTTGTCCGCTGTCACCGGTAATATTATTGTTGTTATTGTTGAAATTAATCCCACCAGCGCCAGCAGAGTTAGGATCCAAAGCAATCCATCCCACTACATCAGACCCCCATGCCCATCCGCTTATATTCCCCACATTCGGTCCTGTGATTGCCACGTTTGCGGAGTAGGTCACCGCATCTCCCGAGTTGCTTGAGAATTTAATCCACCCATCCCAGCCACCACCATGAGAAAGCGCGCGCGCCCACCCGGTAATCTGACCTGTTGACCAGTTTACTTGAACGCCATGATTGGGAGTGCTTGGGTACGTGCTTGTTGGAGTTACCGTCGGATTGAAATGAATCCATCCGATGTTTTCGCTCCATGCATAGCCGGTAACAGCCTCCGTGCCTCCTGTGGAGAAGCTCGTCGTATCAACATTCACACTATACGGACCTCCTCCCCCGGCACCAGAATTGGTACTGTTTAAGCTAATCCAGCCAATATTCCCGCTCCAAAACCAACCACTGACGTTTCCTCCTCCACTTTGTGCAATTGCGTGTTTTACCCAGAGAGACTGCCCCGCAATAAACGAGAATACGAGAACCGCCGTGAGACCGATGTCGACCAAGAGTGTGCGATGTAGTTTCATAAAATGTTCTTTGTTATTGATATGCTTTTTATTGTACCACAAGAATTTTTTTGTCTATACAAAGCATGTGTGGATAAGAGGGGTAGAGAGAAAAGCGGCGCGGTCCTTTGGACCGCGCCGCTTTTCTGTAGATTTGTTGTTTACTTTGACTTCTTGGTCTTGCGACGAGTGACAATGAATACGTTTGAGTACTTCTTTGGCTTTCGTGTCTTGCGACCACCGGTCACCTTACCATATGCAGTCTTTGGACGCTTGGTACCGCGACCCTGACGACCTTCACCACCACCATAGGGGTGATCGACAGGGTTCATGGCAGTACCACGTACCGTAGGACGAATACCGAGCCAACGAGAACGCCCTGCCTTACCAATATTTCTAAGAGAATATTCTTCGTTTGATACCGCGCCGATAGTCCCCCATACATTCTCGGAAACTTTGCGAATTTCACCGGAAGGCATCTTCACGTGGGTTTGCCCCGCGTTGTTTGCAATAACCTCAGCATAAATACCCGCTGAGCGTGCGATGCGCGCACCACCTTTTGGCTTCAACTCAATGTTGTATACAAAGGTTCCCACAGGAGCCTTCTTGAGCGGAATACGGTTGCCCGACTTGAGTGGAGCATCCTCCGATGTAATGATTTCTTCTCCCACTTTGATTCCTTTAGGAAGGAGCATGTAGCGACGTTCGCCGTCAGCGTAGCATACGACACCGATAAACCCTGAGCGATTTGGATCGTACTCTATCGTCTCTACCTTTGCAGGAATATCAAACTTATCCATGCGAAAATCAATCTCGCGGTATGAGCGCTTGTGTCCACCCCCTTTGTGGCGTGTGGTGATACGACCAAATGCGTTGCGACCAACACCACGACTAAATCCTGTCGTGAGTGCCTTGAGTGGCTTCTTTGCCGTGAGCACACCGCGATAGGTCACGGTCTGCGTGTGGCGAAGAGATGGTGTCTGTGGTTTATACTTTTTCATAATTACATTAATTCAATGCTATCGCCCTTTGCGAGGGTTACCAATGCCTTGCGAACACCTGACGTAACACCTGCTCTCCCACGGACGACAACGCGTGTGGCAGGAAGATTAACAATATTTACCCGAACAGGCTTTACTCCATAAATCGCGTGGACCGCTTTTGCAATCTCAATCTTGTTCGTATCACGTGACACCTCAAACACATACGTATTCTTTTCAGCAAGGATTGCTGACTTCTCCGTGATGTGGGGACGAACAAGCGCGTGTGCAGATACCGCAGTCTTTGCGGGAGCTTTTGTTGTAGTGGTTTTTACCGTAGCCTTTTTTGACTCCGCCTTCTTTTTGGTTGTTGTTTTTTTGAATAGGGCCATGGTAGTTTAGTTTTGCTTACCTTCAATAAACGAAACACTCGCCTGTGGTCCGACAATCACCACAAACTTGTTGTTCAAGATATCGAGAGGATTCATGTTTTTGATATCATCAATTGAAACGCTTCCGAAGTTTGAAAAACTCTTCTTTGTCGCTTCGCTTACTTCTGAACCCGCGATATACGCCGCGTTCCGCTTCTTTGTGATAAGGGTATCAAAGCCCTTTACCGAAGAGAGTCCTGAGAGGATTGCTTTTGCCTCGCGAGTTTTTGGCTCACTGAGCGCGATATCATCAACAAAGAGCACGTGTCCTTTGCGAAGCTTTTCTGAGAGCACCATGTAGAGCGCCTTCACACGGACTTTCTTGTTGATCTTTTTTGAATAATCCTTCTCTGAAAGAGGACCATGGGTCACACCACCGTGACGCCAAATAGGTGAACGACTTGACCCGTGACGCGCACGACCGGTTCCCTTTTGACGCCATGGCTTCTTACCTCCACCGGAAACGGCACTGCGATCCTTCGCATGCGCGGTACCTGTGCGCGCGTTTGCACGCATTGACTCTACCACCTGATGTACGAGATCAGCATTCCAAGAAAGTCCCCATACCTTGTCGTTCAAGGCGATGGTGCCTGCTTCCTTTCCTTTAATAGTATAAATAGTTGCTTCCATGTTTTTGTAGGTTAAGGGTTAGGCTTTAATTTCTAGAATACCTCCTTTGATTCCCGGGATTGCGCCGGAAATAAGAAGCTTACCGTTTTCGGTATCAACTCCAAGGATACGAAGACCCTTTACCGTGATACGGTCGCTTCCCATACGTCCTGCCATGCGCATGCCTTTTGGCACGCGACCACCTTCGCGCGTACCGCCACCGATAGAACCCGGCTCGCGCTCAGAGTGCTTCTGACCATGAGAGCGTGGACCTCCGTGGAATCCATGGCGCTTTACCACACCCTGAAATCCTTTACCCTTTGATGTGCCGGAGACGGTCACGAGGTCCCCCACGGCAAAGAGATCTGCCGAGAGTGCATCGCCTGTATTCCATGCGCTCGCATCATCAACACGAAACTCGCGGATGGTGGCAAAAGAACCAATGTCCTTGAGGTGGCCCTTTACTGCCTTGGAAAGGTTTTTAGGATTGCGGACACCAAAACCAACCTGTACGGCATCATAGCCGTCAGTTGTTTTGTTTTTCACCTGTGATACGCGTGATGTCGCAACACTCACGAGCGTAGCAGCGGTAGCTCGTCCATCATTGCCGATGAACGTAACCATATCTTCTTTTCTTCCGAGAATAAATTTCATAGCGGTAACCATTGCTTTCCGAGTGTTTCAGAAAGATGGATTTTAAAATTATAACTGAATAAATGACGTCTCTCGCCTTACATCATCTTGACATCAATGTTGACGCCGGATGGAAGACTCAAGTTGGTAAGCGCCTCAATGACCTTCGCGCTTGGATTCAAGATATCAATCAAGCGCTTGTGCGTACGCATTTCAAACTGCTCGCGTGCATCTTTGTAGATGAATGTTGAGCGGTTTACCGTATACTTCTTAATCTCTGTAGGGAGCGGAATTGGACCGAGGACCTGCGCATCGTAGCGAAGCGCGGTATCGATAATCTGCTTTACTGAATTATCAAGTACTTTGTTTTCATACGCGCGAACACGGATGCGGAGCTTGTGCGTCACGTCCTTGTTTGCGGTCTTTTTTGTAGGAGTAGCTGTAGTCATGAGGGATTACCATCGAAGGCACGGAAGCCTTCTTTAATTTAGGCGATGATCTTGGTAACAACACCGGCACCTACCGTGCGTCCACCTTCGCGGATTGCGAAGCGCTGCTCTTGCTCGAGCGCAACAGGCGCAATGAGCTTCACCTTAAGCTTCACGGTGTCACCAGGCATAACCATCTCTACACCTTCAGGGAGTGTTGCATCACCTGTCACGTCTGTCGTGCGGATATAGAACTGTGGCTTGTAACCATTGAAGAATGGTGTGTGACGACCGCCTTCATCCTTTGAAAGTACGTATACTTCTGCCTCAAACTCTGTGTGAGGTGTTACAGAACCCGGCTTTGCGAGCACCTGACCACGGTTGATATCTTCCTTCTTGATACCACGAACGAGGATACCCGCGTTGTCTCCAGCCTGTCCCTCAGCAAGGGACTTGTTGAACATTTCAATACCGGTAACGGTTGTCTTCACGGTGTCCTTGAGACCGATGATTTCTACTTCGTCACCTACTTTTATTACACCGCGCTCAATACGACCCGTAACCACCGTACCACGACCTTCAATCGAGAATACGTCTTCTACAGGCATAATGAATGGCTTTTCAGTGTCACGCTCAGGAACAGGAACATAGGTGTCGAGCGCGTTGATGAGCTCAAGAATCTTCTTTACCCACTCGTCATCAGCTGATGATCCCTCGAGTGCCTTGAGACCTGAACCACGAATAACAGGCGTATTTGCGCCATCGTACTTGTACTTGGTGAGGAGCTCGCGAACTTCTTCCTCAACCATGTCAATCATTTCTGCGTCATCCACCATATCGCACTTGTTCAAAAAGACTACAATCTTTGGAACACCAATCTGGTACGCAAGGAGGATGTGCTCTCGTGTCTGGGGCATCACACCGTCAGTTGCTGCAACCACCAAGATAGCGCCGTCCATCTGTGCGGCACCGGTGATCATGTTTTTGATATAGTCGGCGTGACCGGGAGCGTCAATGTGCGCGTAGTGGCGCGTATCACTTGAGTATTCCTGGTGGGAAAGAGAAATAGTAATACCACGTGCTTTTTCCTCAGGAGCCGCGTCGATCTGGTCGACGGACTTCATCTTTACTTCTTTACCTGCAAGGCTCAAAGAGTGAAGGATAGCTGCGGTAAGGGTTGTCTTGCCGTGGTCAACGTGACCAATGGTACCAACGTTGACGTGTGGCTTTGAGCGATCGAATTCTGCTGCCATATATATGTTGTGTTCTTTGCAAATTAAATGTTTGTACACGAGAACCCTACAAACCTTTAATTACAAAGAAAAAATTAAAATTTAATAAATACGAAAGAAAAGTACCGCATGCGCGATACAAGCGTCATCTTACCAAACTCCCAAATAATGTCAAATCTCCTTACAAATCAAGCTTCTCCCCCACCCCTCTCTTCACGGTGGTCTCCCCCGTCTTGATGAGGCGGT
>CAYWES010000009.1:0-15776 GCA_964457625.1 uncultured Candidatus Saccharibacteria bacterium | reverse complement strand
TCAAAACTATTGACTTTTTTGAAAAAATTTGCTAGTATTTGGGAATCGTCAGGCACCCTTAGTTGGGTGCTTTTTACGTTAGGCGATTACTGAATTTGGAGTTGGCGGAGCGAATACCGCTGTCTATGAAACATACAACAATACAATTCGTGCGAGGTTTAGTTATTCTCCCGTTTCTTTCCGCAAGCTCATCTCTTGCAATGTTGCAGACCGCAGCAGCTCCCGTCTCCGGAGGGGTAGTAAGCAAAAGTCTCTCCATCGCCCTTGATGGCGCAGGATCAGAAACACAAGAAGATCTAACCCTTCTTCACGAAGAACGTGCGGCAAAGATTGATGCATATTTTGCAAAGCGCAACATGCCTCTTGAAGGCTACGGCGCAAAGATGGTAGAGGAAGCGTTTAAAAATGATCTTGATTGGCGACTTCTCCCCGCTATCGCTATTCGCGAAAGTACGGGCGGAAAGTTTGCTTGTCAAAACAATCCTAATCCGTTTGGATGGGGATCATGTAAGATTAAGTTTAAGAGCTTTGATGAGTCAATCGAAGTGGTAGCAAAAAACCTCGGAGGGAATAATCCCGGAACCGAGTACTACTACAAAGACAAGACCATTGAAGAAAAGCTTGCCTTCTACAACTCAGTAATCCCCGCGTACACTGCCGAGATCTTTGAATTCATGGATCTCATTGAACAAGGGAAATAAGATGAGTGATAAACTCACATAAAAGCCCCGGCTTCTAAAAGCCGGGGCTTTTATGTGTGAGGGAGTGTTATCTCTCCGTTTCTTCTTCGCGTTGTTCTCGAATACTTTTGAGTACTGGTATAAGATCTTCGATTTCAGTCACATCTTTAAATCCATAATACACTTCTTCTTCAATTACAAGCGCGGGGAGCGTGTTCTCTATGCTGTAGAGTGATTTCATGGTCTGTATGACAGGGCTTTCGAGGTTGTAGTCAAATGAATAGATGCGAATTTCGGAGAATTCTTCTCGAATCTTGTCGAGCGCGTACCCTTCTTTTTTGCAGTCCAAACAGTTCTCTTGGTTGCTGTAGAAATAAATAATCGTTACCGGCTTGATTCCACACTTCTCATCAACTTGGCGTACGAGAAGATAATCTTTAATTTGGAGGAGAGAGTAATATTTTTTGAGATTGAGTACCTCGGCGTGGTGTGTACCAAGGTCATTTTCCATATCGGAAAGTTTCTGAGCAAGGATACCAATTTCTTCTGAAAAGGCCGTCGAATGATCTATCGCGCGGCAGGGTGTCTCACGCAAGAGGGCGAACTGAGTTTCTGATGAGAGAATATCGAGGGCTATCTTGTTTTCAATGCTCTTTATTTCCGCGAGTCGTTTTTCTGAAAAACGATTACTGACCAAAAGCGCCCCAAGAAAAATCAGCGATGTGATAATAAATGCGAGTATATATTTTTTATGATTGATGGCTTGGCGCATGGTGTGTGAAGATTATGGTGGTAAAAGACGTTTGTGGGGGAGATGGTTGATTCCTTAGCGCCACTTTGTCCCTTGGGCAAAGAGGAGGTTTATGACCGCTCGACCAATCCACAGCGGTGCAACGATACCATAGAGTACGAGGAAATAAAAGATTCCCGCGGGAGAGCGAAATCCTCCTTCAGCAAGACGTGTCCCTGTCCAAATAATAAATAAAGCAAAAGTCAGGAAGATATATCCAAGAATTGCCATAGAGTCTGTACTAATAAAAAAAGCATTAGCTTGAGGTATGGAAAAGGAGAAGCCTACGACGCTCAGCTGAATGATCTTTTCGATAAGAGCTTGAGCCGTATGGAACAGAAGGAAGCTAAAGTTGTAGAGAAATATAAAGAGGGCGAGAAATGAAAATGGTAGCGTGAACATTCCCAGGACACCGTATTTTTTGCGAAAGAGCATAAAGCGGTAATCGAGAGTGTTTTTCATGCCACCATAGACCCAACGTAAACGTTGACGGTAGAGCTTGGAGAGAGTATCAGGGGATGTGGTGTACACATGGGCTTTGTGGGTGTTACGAATGCGCATATGGTGTGATTGCATACGCAGTGCAAACTCCATATCCTCGGTGTTGTGCGCGTTTTTGTAGAGACCGATGGTCTCAAATACTTCTCGGCGGATAAAAGAAAATGGTCCCGGTGTTACTTGGAGGGCGTTGAGTGCGGAGAGCATGCGACGCATGAAAATACCAATATGATATTCTGTGTGCTGCATTTTTTGGAGCAGTGTTTTTGGATTATGCACGAGAATCGCCGCGACAACCCCCATGGTTTCTTTGTCTTCATTAAAGACGCGCGCAACTTCACGGAGCGCATCTTTGTGCACGTAGGAATCTGCGTCAAGGCATCCGATAATCTCGGCGTTGCTATGCTCAATACCCAGGTTTACCGCTGTATGTTTGCCACCGTTTTCTTTACGGACGAGCGTTATCTGCGGGTTGTTACCAAATTTTTGGAGGACATCCCATGTGTGATCGGTCGATCCGTCATCAACGATGATGATATTGAAACGCTTCTTGGGGTAGTAGAGGTTCAAGAGAGAATGAACGGTTTTGGAAACTGTCTTCTCTTCATTCCAGCAGGGGACGATGATTGTCGCCGTAGGATAATACGAAAGCTTGCCGTCCTCACTTTTTTGCACAAGTTTGTCGCGCTCCTCAAAAAATGTAATAAGAAGAAACACCTCAAAATAGAGAGTAACAAAGAGGAAGATATAGAGGACGCTGTCGAAAACGCTTTCAAGCATAACAATATGATATAAAAAATCCGCAGTAAGCGGATAGGCATGTAACTACTGTACATTACAATGGGGGATTCCGCAACAATTTCCCGTTCGCAGAGAAAAAAGGATATGGTATACTTTTCCATATGAATATCGTCTATTTTTTCAAGGAAGATGCTGAAGAGGCGTACATGCAGGAGAAGCTCGCCGCTCATGAAGTCACGTTTTTGAAAGGCTCTGTAGGAGATCATCCGGAGCATCGAGATGATCGTGCCGAAATTCTTTCCGTCTTTGTGGATTCCGTCGTCGGAGGAGCTGAGATGGACCGGTTTCCTTCTCTCAAACATATTGTCACGCGATCAACCGGGTTTGATCATATTGATATACAGGAAGCAAAAAGCCGAGGCATCACAGTCTCGTATGTGCCGGGGTATGGGGAAAACACTGTTGCCGAGTTTACGTTTGCACTTCTCCTTACGGTGTCGCGCAAGCTTCATGAGTCCATTGCAAAAGTTCGCGAGGACGGACTGTTTTCTCAAGCAGGTCTCCGTGGGTTTGACCTCCGAGGAAAGACGATTGGTGTCTTGGGTACCGGACGTATCGGTGCGCATGTCATTCGCATGGCAAAGGGATTTGAGATGGAAGTTATCGCCTTTGACGCGTACCCCAATGAAGCGCTCGCCAAAGACTATGGATTTTCATATGCCTCGTTTGAAGATGTACTCAGAGTCTCGGATATTGTGACCATTCATCTACCTTATATGGAGGCGACCCACCACATCATCAATAAAGGAAATATTGATCTTATGAAACGAGGAAGCGTACTCATCAATACCGCGCGCGGTGGACTCGTTGAGACAGAGGCACTTGTGCGCGGACTCAAAGAGGGAATACTCTCCGGGGTGGGCTTGGACGTGCTTGAAGAAGAGGGATATATTGAAGATGAAACGAAACTCCTTTTTGCGTCACATCCAAATGAGTCTTCTCTCAAGACGACACTTGCAAACCACTATCTCATTGAACACCCGCATGCAATCATCACCCCTCACAACGCATTCAATACGGACGAGGCAATAATCCGCATTCTCGACACGGCGATTGAAAATATAGAAGCCTTTGGGGAAGGCAAAGAGCACAATCTCGTCCCTAGCAAAACATAATCCTTTTTAAAGGAAGACATATTTTCAATGCCAAACATTGAACACATTTTATTGTTTGTGGAAGCGCATACCACGATAAGCTATGTGTTTTTGTTTATAACGATGCTTCTTGAAGGAGAGGTTTTTATTATCATCGCAGGGATTTTTACGCACCTTGAAGCACTCAATACGTGGATAATCTTTTCTGTTGCCTTGGCGGGAGTCCTTTCCGGAAATGTCTTGTGGTATGTGGCAGGGAAAGCTCTTGGGAAACGAGCATTCATGAAGCCATTCGTTGCGCACGCGGAGCAATTGGTATATCAGCATATTCCTTCATTTAAAACACATCCGTCTGCTTCGATTTTTACGTCTAAATTTCTTTATGGGCTTAATCGTATTACGGTGTTTCTCGCGGGATCATTCAATGTGCCATTCCGTGTTTTTCTCAAGGCAGAGTCTTTGGCTTCTGTGTTGTGGGTGATACTCTACCTGGCACTCGGGCATTTTGTGGGATATGCGGCACTTGAGATTACCCACCGCGTAAATTCACTTGTTTTACTTCTCATCGGCTTCGTGGTAGGGTTTATCGTATTTCGTAACCCAATGAGATATCTGTATCATGCATACAAAGGACGAAAAGATGAAAAAGAAAATCATAACACATAGTGGTAATTTTCACGCTGATGAGGTTTTTGCCTGCGCGGCACTCAGTCTCCTCAATGAGGGGAATGTGGAGATTCTCCGTAGTCGCGACCCCGAAGTGTGGGCGACGGGGGACTATGTCGTGGATGTAGGAGGTGAATATGATCACGCGCGTGGTTGGTATGACCATCATCAGATTGGTGGTGCGGGAGCTCATGAAAATGGCATCGCGTACTCTTCTCTCGGACTCGTTTGGAAGCACTATGGACTCTCGCTTGCAGGGACTCCCGAAGCTGCGGCTCTCATTACCGAGCGCCTCGTGCTTCCCATTGATGCCGTAGACAACGGTATTGATACCTTTACCGTGACGGGGGCTACGGCGCCATACCTTATCCAAAGCGCGGTAGGTATTTTCAAACCGGGGTGGAATGAGACACGCACCGAGGACGAAGGATTTTTTGAAGCGCTTGATATCGCGACAAAGATTTTAAAGCGAGAAATTATTCTCGCACAAGGCAAAACAGAAGGGGAGGCTCGCGTGAGGGAAGCGTATGAGGCGACCGTTGATAAACGTATCATTGTGCTCGATGATGCGTATCCTTGGCACGCGGTTCTTTCTTCCTACTCCGAGCCGATATATGTGGTGTCCCCGGAGCGTGGCACGGGCAGATGGAAAGTCGGCACCGTTACCGCGGAAGCGCACACCTTTAAAAACAGAAAAGACTTGCCCGTCGCGTGGGCGGGAAAGCGTGACGCGGAGCTCGCGGAAGCCTCTGGCGTGCCTGACGCAATCTTTTGTCATACGAAGCTCTTTACCGCTCGCGCGGAATCACGAGAAGGTGCAATCGCATTAGCAAAAAAAGCACTCGAAGCGTAATATACATCTATATGGCATTTATTGATGAAATGGAAGTGTTTTTGAAGGCAGGCGACGGCGGTAACGGTGTTGAACGCTGGCGCCATGACCCGGGCAGAGAGTTTGCGGGGCCTTCGGGTGGCGATGGGGGAAAGGGTGGCGATGTGTATGTTCGCGCCGTGCGTGATGTGCAGATTCTCTCAAAATATCGACACCAAACGGAATTTCACGCGGAACGCGCCGGTGATGGAGGCAAAGATAGTCTTCATGGGAAAAATGGAGAAGATTTTATTCTTGATTTACCGATCGGGTCTATTGTTACGAATAAAGACACGGGAGCAGAGGTCTCACTCCTTGAAGAAGGAGAGACGATTCTCGTCCTCAAGGGTGGTCGCGGTGGGTATGGAAATGAGCATTTCAAGAGCTCGACCAACCGTTCTCCCAAAGAGCATGTACCCGGCATGAAAGGGCAAGAAGGAATGTTCCATATTGAGCTTCAAATCGTAGCTGACCTTGGACTCGTGGGACTTCCCAATGCCGGTAAATCAAGTCTTCTCAACGCACTCTCGCGTGCGCAGGCAAAGACCGCGGATTATGCCTTTACCACACTTGAGCCAAACCTCGGAGATTTTTTTGGATTCATTATTGCCGATATTCCCGGACTCATTGAAGGAGCAAGTGACGGAAAAGGTCTTGGACACAAATTTCTCCGCCATGTGAAGCGTACGAAAATGCTCGCGCACCTCGTGTCCCTTGAAAACGAAGATCCCGTAGCGGTGTATCGTACGGTACGCAAAGAACTCGAAGCATATGATTCTGTCTTGGCAGGGAAACAAGAACTCGTCATCTTGACCAAGACGGATATGGTTTCTCCCGAGCGCGCGGAAGAAGTCAAAACACTCATGCGCAAAGAGAACCCAAACCTCTTTATGATTACCATTCTTGATGATGAAGTTATGAAGGTCTTTCGTGATGATTTGATAGAAATCCTCCGCAAGGCAGCAGCATAACTATGCTATACTAACGCCTATGACGTATACGCTGACAGTCGGTCTCGAAATTCACGCGGAGCTCAAGACAAAGACAAAAATGTTTTGTCGTTGCGCGAACAATCCGTTCAACGGGGACCCAAATGCCCACGTGTGTCCTGTGTGCATGGCGCATCCGGGGACGCTTCCTGTGATAAACAAGGAGGCGGTGAAGCATGTGCTCAAAGTAGGCACGGCGGTAGGTGGCACGCTCCCCGACTTTACGGAGTTTGATCGTAAAAACTATTTCTACCCCGATATTCCCAAGGGGTATCAGATTAGTCAGTACAAATACCCCCTCGTTTCAGGAGGCTCTCTCGGTGGTGTCGCGCTTGAGCGTATACACCTAGAAGAAGACACCGCGAGCTCGTCTCACGAAGGGGGGCAGGGAAGTCTCGTTGACTACAATCGTGCGGGCGTGCCATTGATGGAGCTCGTCACCAAGCCGGTGATTCACTCCGCGGAAGAAGCGGGTACCTTTGCGCGCGAGCTCCAGCTTCTCCTCCGCACACTCGGTGTTTCTGACGCGAACATGGAAAAGGGAGAGATGCGCGTGGAGGCAAACATTTCTATATCTAAAACAGACACGCTCGGTACAAAAGTTGAAGTGAAAAACTTAAACTCGTTTCGCTCGGTAGAGCGTGCGATTGCGTACGAAGTGGAGCGTATGACGCGTATCCTTGAAGGGGGAGACGGCGAGCTCATCCAGGAGACGCGTGGATGGGATGAGGGGAAGCAAGCGACATTTTCTCAGCGCAAAAAAGAAAGCGCGCACGACTATCGCTATTTCCCCGATCCTGATTTGCCGAAGCTCAAACTCTCTCTGATTCCTGAGTTTTCACTTGAGGCGCTCCGCGCGGATATGCCCGAGCTTCCGTGGGAGAAGCGCGAGCGATTGATGAAGGACTACAACTTAAAACCACTTTCAGCGCAGATGTTTGTCGAACATATTGTACTTGGAAATCTATTTCAAAACGTACTTAATTCCCTTGCTTCTGATGTTGGAAAGTTCAGTAGCCTTGCCGAAAATTATATTACCTCCGACCTTGCTGGTCTCGTAAAGAAAACTGGTTCAACTGGTCGAATTAACGCAGTTAATTTTGCGGATCTCATAAAGATGATTGGCGATGGCAAGCTTTCTTCTCGCGGAGCAAAAGACACGCTCGCTATTCTCTTTGCCGAAGGAGGTGACCCACAGGCAATCGCCGAAGAAAAAGGTTTTATTCAGAGCAATGATGAAGGCGCGCTCAAGACAATGGTGGCAAAGATTATTGAAGAAAATCCCACCGTAGTCGCCGAATACAAAAGTGGCAAGACTGCCGTATTTCAGTTTTTCATAGGGCAGGGGATGAAGCTCTCAAAGGGAAGCGCAAACCCGGAGGTACTCAAAAAGCTTTTTGAAGAGGAGTTGACAAAATAACAAAAAAGGTGTACGATTAAGAGAGAGGTCATTACAACAGACCCGATTGGTCATAGCAAAAAGTGCTCCATATACATGGAGCTTTTCTCGCTATGACCATATCGGTCAAGCCTTCGTGAGAAACGAAGTCACATACAGAGAGAGGTATACGTCATGAGTAATGACAGAGAACTTGCCCGCTTGTGGAAACTGCAAGCGAGCGTAAACAAGCTTATTATGGACGGCAAGCGAGAAGCAGAGGATGTTAGCAAGGCACTTCAGAGAATTTTGGAGAAAACTGAAAGCATTGTCGATAATAGCCCCCTCGTCTTCTCCGGCACCATCCGGGTACCGGCGATAAAGGAACCCTTCATCGCTAAGGACAAGTTTGTGGTTAATACCGCGAACGATGCGCCGATAAAAATTTGTGAGATTGATGATAACTTCACCACATGGTTTCTTTTCGGTGATGGTAAGATTGAACCTCCGATGGAGGAACAGCAGCTTGTCAGGCAGTTTCTCAGAGAGGATTCGAAAGATCGCCTCATCCTTAAGTGCCTCTGTTATGAGGAGTATCAATTTCATTTTGTAAAGGATTCGGCAGGTGTTAGCGTTCCTCGCAAGCTCAGTTATGAGGATTACAGGCGTGAATTTGGTTCCTTGCGCGATGAGAGTAATTGTGGATTAACCACTCTTACTACAATCTTCGCCTTGATGATGGAGGACCCCAAGACTGGCTCCTTTGGGGTTATGGATGATGGAACTGACCAAGTCTTTTACGTCCGTGACAGCACCAGGGTGATTCGCAGAGTCTCCGTACGTGCTTCTGACAACGAAGAAGGATGGGGAGTGTATGCGGACCACGTTGAGTCCATACTTGAGCAGGGATATTGCGGGGCGATATATTCTCCTAACTTCGACTAATTAATCCACGGTTTCCTTGGTTCGCTCACGTGAATCAAGGCACACTAACTCCGCGAGAATTGGAAATTCTCGCGGTTTTTCTTTTTGTGTTAAAATAAAAGGACTTACTAAGTGAGATAACATAGGAAATTTTTATATGGCAAAAGTACGCGTGGCGATTAACGGATTTGGGCGCATCGGTCGCGCTTTTTATAAGCTTGCGCGACTGCACCCCGAGATTGAGGTGGTGGTGGTCAATGATCTCGGTGACCCCGAAAACATGGCATATCTCCTCAAATACGACACGGCATACGGTCGCGCTGATTTTGAGGTGACCGTTGTTCCTCCCGGAGGTTCTGAAGAGCCGGGATTTATTGTAGAGGGGAAGAAAGTGGTACTCGTCCAGGAAAAGGATCCTGCAAATCTTCCTTGGGCGAAATACAATATTGATATTGTGATTGAAGCAACGGGGTTTTTTGCCACCTATGAAAAGTCAAAAATTCACCTTGATCAAGGCGCAAAGCGCGTAGTCATCACGGCACCGGTAAAGGGAGACCCTATCCCGGGGATTGAGAGTGAGACCATCCTCATGGGTATCAATGATGGCAAGCTCGCGACGTGTCAGATTTCATCCAACGCGTCTTGCACCACAAACGCCGCGTCACCACTCATTGATATTCTTGATAAGACTATCGGTATTGAAAAGGCGATTTTGAATACCACGCACGCGTATACGGGGACACAGAGAATCGTGGATAGTCCCGGAGGGAAAGATCTCCGTGGCGGGCGCGCGGGCGCGGTAAACCTCATCCCTGCATCCACGGGCGCAGCGATCGCGGTGGCAGAAGCCGTCCCAAGTCTCAAAGGCAAGTTTGATGGTATCTCTATCCGTGTGCCGGTAATCACGGGCTCAATAGCCGATATTACCTTCATCGCAAAGAGGAATACCAGCGTGGAGGAGGTGAATCAGATTCTCCGAGACGCCGCAAAAGAATCTCGCTGGGAAGGAATCTTTACCGTTACCGACGAGCCAATCGTTTCTTCTGATATTGTCGGCTCGTTGTATGGAGCGATCGCGGACCTTGATATGACACGCGTCGTGGACGGCAACCTCGTAAAAGTACTCTCCTGGTACGACAATGAAATGGGATACACCAACACGCTCGTAAAGCACGTCGTAAAGATGGCGCAATCAATCTAAGTTTATGAAAGTTTTTCTCGGAAGTGATCATGCGGGGTTTGAGCTCAAGAGTAAACTCTCGGTCTTTCTCAAAGAACTTGGGTATGAGGTAGAAGATTTTGGTGCGCACCTCTACGAGCCCCTCGATGATTATCCGGACTTCATCCGTCCTGTCGCCGAGGCGGTGGCAAAAAATCCTGAAACGAGAGGCATCATCCTTGGTGGTTCGGGGCAGGGGGAGGCAATCGTTGCGAATCGTGTCCCCGGCGTGCGTACTGCGGTCTACTATGGAGGCGCGGTGGATATCGCGGTTCTCTCTCGTGAGCACAATGATGCAAACATCCTCTCTCTCGGCGCGCGATTTGTTGAGGAGCGAGAAGCGAAAGAAGTCGTACGCATTTGGCTTGAGACGCCCTTTTCAGGAGATGAACGTCATGTGCGCAGAATCAAAAAAATTGATGCATAAGGAACCAGTAGAAATCATTCCCGCATTCATGCCGAAGTCCTATGACGATCTCGCGCGTCATATGGGACTCTTTGCAGGGGTCGCGCCCCTCGTGCAGCTCGATATCATGGACGGGAAGTTTGTTCCCGACGTGACATGGCCGTACAACGTGCGGAAAGATCCTCGTTTTGAGGCAATCGTCTCACAAGATGAAGGTATGCCGGAGTGGGAGTATCTTGATATTGAAGTGGATCTCATGGTGGAGAATCCTGAGGCGGTGATAGAGCAGTGGATTGCGATAGGCGCTCGACGCATCATCGTGCATGCGGAGTCAATGACAGATTTTGAGCTCATCCGCGCGCTTATTCCCGAAGGGTTTGTGGAGCTGGGACTTGCAATCAATACTACGACACCTGCGGACACACTCACTCCTTATCTTGATCGTATTGATTTCGTGCAGTGCATGGGGATTGCGCGTATTGGCTTTCAGGGAGAACCCTTTGACGAGCGCGTCCTTGAGCAAATCCACGCGGTAAAAGCGCTTCGTGCCGATATTCCCATAAGCATTGATGGGTCGGTCAATCTTGATACCGCGCGTCGTCTCGTCGATGCGGGAGCGACACGCCTTGTCGCAGGATCGGCGATTGTAAAGCGCGCGGACGTGTCCGACGCTATCATCGAGTTTCGTAATTTGGTATCATAGATTCATGATTCATCTGCATGATGACAAAATAAAAACACTCGAACTCACGGCGCTTGAAATTAGAAAGTCTATTATTGAAGCGCTGGTGGAAGCGAAGAGTGGACACACCGCGGGACCGCTCGGTATGGCGGATGTGTTTACCGCGTTTTATTTTCATATTTTACATCACGACCCCAAGAATCCGTCTTGGGAAGAGCGTGATCGCTTCGTACTTTCAAATGGACATATCTGTCCCGTACTTTACGCAACGATGGCACATGCGGGGTATTTCCCCGTGGAAGAATTGCAAACACTTCGCAAGTTTGGCACACGCCTTCAGGGGCACCCTCATCGAGAGTTTTTGCCGTATGTGGAGACGAGCTCAGGCCCTCTCGGGCATGGTCTGGGGCAGGCAGTCGGCATGGCGCTGGCGGATCGCCTTGATCAAGGTGTCTCGTCCACACGACGCGTGTACTGTTTTATGGGTGACGGAGAGCTCAACGAGGGGATGATCTGGGAGTCTGCGCTTCTCGCGGGGAAAGAAAAACTCCACAATCTCATCGCTGTCGTGGATCGCAACAATATTCAGATTGACGGCTTTACGGAGACGGTGATGCCCCTTGAACCTCTCCGTGCGAAGTTTGAAAGCTTCAACTGGCATGTCATTGAGATTGATGGACACAATATGCAGGCAATCATTGATGCGGTGCAGGGAGCAAAAGCGATTTTTGAAAAGCCTATCGTCATCATCGCGCATACGATTCCGGGGAAGGGAGTGACGGAATTTCAAAATGATTACAAGTGGCATGGCACGCCACCCAATCCCGAGCAAGCGGCGCGTGCTCTCGCAGAGCTCCGCACCTTGGGCGGGAAAATAATGAGCGAACATGAATAGTATGACCATCTCTCTTAATCCAAAACGTTTTGATACTGATGTAGAGCAAGTACCCATTCGCCAGGGATTTGGTGAGGGGCTTGTGGATGCGGGGCGCGCGGACGAGCGTGTGGTAGCGCTCTGCTGTGATCTCACCGAGTCTACAAAGATGGATGCGTTTGCAAAAGAATTTCCCAAGCGATTTTTTGAAATGGGTATCACGGAGCAATCATCAATAGCTGTTGCTTCGGGAATGGCGGCAATGGGCAAGATTCCATTTGTTTCTTCGTACGCAATGTTTAGCCCGGGGCGAAGCTGGGAGCAGATTCGTACGACAGTGTGCTACAACGATCAAAAAGTGGTCATTGTAGGTTCTCACGCGGGAGTATCTGTGGGCCCCGACGGTGGTACACATCAGGCGGTGGAAGATATCGCCATTACCCGCGTCATTCCCAATATCGTCGTACTCACGCCGTGTGACGCGATTGAAGCGCGCAAGGCAACGGTCGCTGCGGCACAGATCAAAGAGCCGGTGTATATCCGCCTCGCGCGCGAAAAGACGCCTATCATCACTACTCCCGAGACTCCGTTTGTTGTCGGTAAAGCACAAGAATTTTTCCGCTCAGATTCACCGCAGGTGGGTATCATCGCTTCCGGATCACTCGTGCACAACGCGCTCCTTGCCGCACGTGAACTCGAATCAGAAGGTGTTGGCTCTGTTGTATTAAATATTGGTACCGTCAAGCCTCTTGATCGTGAAGCCGTGCTTTCTCTTGCAAAGGAGTGTGGAAAGATCGTGACGGTAGAAGAGCATCAGATTGCGGGAGGTATGGGGTCTGCGGTTGCCGAGCTTCTCTCCGCCGAGCATCCTACACGCATGGTCTTTGTCGGGGTGCATGATACGTTTGGTCAGTCGGGCACACCCGCCGAACTCGTAAAGCATTACGGTATGGACAAGGATGCAATAAAAGAAGCGGTGGGAAAGATTCTCGGGTAACGCCTAAGCCGACTTTTTGTATTAAATTTTTCAGGAGCTCTGGCAGGAATTTCTGAACCGCACGCATATTTTTCTGGTGAAAAATTGCTCTGCCTTTGCCCACCGTAGCATGAGCGAAGGCTTGGGTCGCGCCGTCGCGCTCCGCAAGGCGTTCAGAAATTCCTGCCTTCCGCTCCCTTGCGGTTTTAAATTTTCACCGCCTTATAATCCTCCGGTGCTTCGCTCAGAAGTTTTTCAAGTTCAGGGCGAGTGAGAAGTCCCGCTTGCGCGCCAATCTTCTGTACGACCGACATGGAGTTTATCGGTGCCCAGGTGATGGCGTCATGAGCGGTAAAGCCGTGCGCGAGCGCAGCGATAAATGTTGAGGCAAAAGAATCTCCCGCACCGGTGCGCTCATACGGAGGTTTAGGGTCAGGATACGTGGGCATAAACCAGGTATCAGTGCCATCGTATACATACGCACCTTTTGGTCCGTCGGTGATGACGGAAATCTTTGGTCCACGCGCGCTCATGAGTTTCGCGAGGTCTTTCGCGGGAGTCGTTTCTTCTCCGAGAATCAAACGCGCCTCTTCTACGTTGCAGAAAAATACTTCGGTGTGTTGATACACATCTTTGAGCGCTTCATAGCCGAGTTTGATTTGGAATGTGCCGGGCTGAAACGCGAGCTTTGTTTCAGGATGTGCGGTAAGGTACTCTGCGATTTCGTGATGGAAGGGAAGAGAAGTGTCTCCCAGCGAGGAAAGATAGAGCCATCGAGGACCTTTTTCACCGAGAGGAAGTGTGTAAGGGAATACCTCGTGTTTGATGAGAATCGTGCGGTCGCTGTCATACCAGAGTACATAGTGGTAGTTTGTCTTCTTTCCTTCATGAAGGAGTGCGTACTGCGTGTCGACTCCGTCTTTTGTGAGAGAGGCGAGACAGTCTTTTCCATTTTCGTCATCTCCGAGGTTGGTAATGAGCGCGCTTTTGAGTCCGAGGCGCGATGCGGAGACGCTTGCGTTTGCACTATTACCCACCGCATAGACAACTTCTACAAAATCATACGGCACTTTTGCGCCAAAGGGCATAGCAATTTCACATGCATCGTTGTCTGTGCGACAGGTAGTACGCGCCTCGTGCTCATTGAGACGGATAAACGCGTCCACCACCGTATCGCCAATCCCCACAAAATCTAATTGCTCATCCATACGTAAAAAAGGCTATTCTAATAAATACCGTCCAAGTATAGCACGGCGATAGAAGAGGTGGTATACTAGACGCATTATGCATACAAGACAAATTGCGCTCATGGTCGCCCTCCTTGTTGCGATGATAGCGATAGGGGTTTTTGCATACCTTCAGATTTTGTCACGCGGAGAGATGGAGGTGCCGGTGAGAGTCACCATTCCCACTGAACTCCCCACACTTTCCACAAACACCATAGCGCTTTTGTATGCGGATTTGAGTACCGTTGATCTCAATTATGTACCAGATTCCCTCGGGGTGGCTCCGGGTGATGTTTTCTTTATAGCGCTCGCGCTCTCTGACGAAGGGTACGCGGTGCCGGGAGCAATTTCTGTCGACCCAGACAAGAACAATCTCTTTCTCAAGGGAACGGTGCAAAGCATAGAGGAATCTGTCGTAAGAATGGACTACGGTATTGAGCATTTCTCCGTTCCTCTTGAATACAGAGCACTCCTTTCCGAGTACGCGGGGAGGCAGGTCGAAGCACGTGTTTCTGTAAAGCGGTCAGGGAGCGCGACACTCCGCTATCTCAATGTGGGGAATGTATTAATCAATGAACGCGGTGAATATACTCGATAACACTACAAGCACCATGGAGCATCAACAAGAAACACTCATTGCTGAATTAAAGAAACTTAACACGCAAATACTCGCGGAGCGTTCCCTTAAGAGAGTATTTCTGAAAGGGATTGCTTATGGTGTAGGATTTTTTGTCGGTTCGGCAATTCTCGCGGTTATTGCGGTCGGTATCTTTGGCCCCTTGATTGCCAATATTTCTTGGGTTGAAGAAAGTTTTGAACGAGGCAACACCATATTACAGACCACCCATTAATCAATCACAATGACTATGCACACAATCCCTTCTCTCAAAGAAACGATTTTATCAGCACAGGCAAAAGGACAAGCGATCGCCCACTTTAATATTTCCGATACCGTTGGTTTTTGGGGTGTCATAAGGGGCGCACAAGCGGTCGGCGTCCCCGTCATCATCGGTGTCTCAGAAGGAGAGCGGGATTTCATCGGTATCCGAGAGGTTGCCACGATGGTAAAGCGTTTTCGTGAAGAGACGGGATATCCTGTATATCTCAATGCGGACCATTCGTACTCTTTTGAGCGCGTAAAGGAGTGCATTGATGCCGGCTTTGACGCAGTGATTTTTGATGGCGCGAAACTCTCCATTGAAGAAAATACTCAAATCACCAAAGCATGTGTTGAGTACGCGCGCTCGGTAAACACGGATATCCTCGTCGAAGCAGAGCTCGGGTACATCGGCACGTCTTCAAAGCTCCTTGATGAAATTCCTGAGGGAGTTACTGCGGAAAACCTCACCACCCCTGAGGAGGCGAAGCGCTTTGTGGAAGAGACGGGTATTACGCTGTTTGCGCCATCGGTAGGGAATATGCACGGCATGTTGAAGCATGCGTCTGCGCCACGGCTCAATATTGAGCGTATCAAGGCGATTTCTGAAGCCACGGGGGTTCCGCTCGTGCTTCATGGGGGATCGGGGACAAGTGACGAGGACTTTGTCTCGGCGATCAAAGCGGGGGTCGGCATCGTACACATCAATACCGAGATTCGCGTCGCGTATCGCAAAGAACTTGCACGCTTTCTTGCGGAAAATCCCGACGAAATCGCTCCCTACAAGTTTTTACAATCTTCCGTAGATGCCGTTGCTGAAGTCGT
>CAYWES010000008.1:0-17629 GCA_964457625.1 uncultured Candidatus Saccharibacteria bacterium | reverse complement strand
GTGACCCTACGGGGAATCGAACCCCGATTAACGGCTTGAAAAGCCGGCGTCCTAACCGTTAGACGATAGGGCCTTTTAACTCCGCCAGTATACCAGTTTTTGTCAAAAATGCAAAAAAATGCTAAGGTTTTTGCACTATACGCCCCACACCATGGCGTATCAAAAGCACTGGAGATGTGGCTGAGTGGTTGAAGGCACCTGACTCGAAATCAGGCAACGGGGCAACTCGTTCGAGAGTTCAAATCTCTCCATCTCCGCAATGACAACTCTGAATACTGTTTCCATAAGTATTCAGAATTGTCATAGTGGTTGTGATGAGAGATTTGAAAGGCGGAAGCGTAGAAAAGTGAAAACTTTTCTGAACGCTGAGCCGGGGTCGAAGGTACTTAGTGCTCGCAGGGCGTACTCGCCCGAGAACACTTAGTAACCTGTGACCAAATCTCTCCTTCCGACTCTAAATACCGTTTCCATAAATACTTAAAACTGTCATAATCATACAATGCGAAATAGAACAAAAATCAGACTGGTGGAATTTTTTATTATCGGATTACTGTTTGGTATTGTGGAAGATGTGCTTGCGATTACGCTCGCGACAGGAGGACATTTTGAATGGAAATACATATGGATTGCCGCGATTGTCGCGTTGCCGTTTGCGGTCATAAGCGAACTCATCGTTGACCATCCTGATTTTTGGAAAAACAAGTTGCCGACGCGTTGGTTTAGGAAAGAAGAATAGATACTAAAAAAACCGCCCCTTGAGGCGGTTTTGTGGTTTGTGGAGCGATGATTTTCAACCGCTCCGATTATGGTCTCGGATTTCACGAAATGTGAACATGCCACACTCCCACAAAAGGCATTGTACAAGACTGAGATCCTGAAGTGCTTTCCCAGTTTCTTCCTTTTGAAGAGACTCCTCCACGTGTTGCAATACTACATGCGCACGCGCGAGGGTGGTTTGTTTCTCGTCTACGACGTGTGTATCGTCATGACGAATCTCGTGAGGAACTCCCGCCTCTTTGAGCTTTCCTTTATACAGGTCAACGACTTGCCTTGCTTTTTCAGGGTTCATAGGTACTTCCTCCTTATTTTTGTCTCTGCACAAAATACACGAATTTGGCAAAAAGTCCAGTGGTGCTGAAAATGAGGTATAATACGGGTACGACATTATGCACGCGTTACCATCAGATTTTCAAAAGACACTTACCGCTTCCCCCAAAGCGCGCGAGGCATGGAAAGATATCACTCCCCTCGCGCGGAATGAATGGATCTGCTGGGTCACCTCTGCAAAGAAGGTGGAAACGAGAGCAAAGAGAATACAGCGCGCATGGGAAGACCTCACCAAAGGAAAGCGCAGACCGTGTTGCTGGGCGGGATGCCCTCATCGAGAAAAATAGAGCCCAAAAGGCTTTATTTACAGGGCGAGATACATTGTGTATAGTTACCAAAGACATTTTGCTCCTTTGAGAACGATAAACTAAGGACAATCAGCTGTTTTGATTAGCCGAGCTACTTGGCATCACAATATCTAATTATCTTTAATATATAACTGGACGATTAGCTCAGGTGGTTAGAGCGCTACATTGACATTGTAGAGGTCGGAGGTTCGAGTCCCCCATCGTCCACCAGAAATGCGCCAATGGCGCTTTTCTTTGGGCGATGAGCAAGACACCTGCGTGTCTTGTGTGGGGACTCGAAAGGCGGAGCATGTTTTGCGTAGCAACGCAAAACGGCGAGCCGGGGTCGCGGAATTTTACGAGTGACGACGAGTAAAATATCCGTGACCGAGCCCCATCGTCCACAATTGGAGACTTTATGCGTATTCTCGGTATTGAAACAAGTTGTGATGAAACGGGGATTGCTCTCATAGAGACTCCTGGGATTTTTGCTATTCACGAAAAGGCGCCCATCACCGTGCTTGCCGACATGCTCATTTCACAGATTGATATTCATAAAGAATACGGTGGGGTGTTCCCCAGTCTCGCCCGCAGAGAACATGCAAAAAATATTCTCCCCCTTCTGCTCCAAGCACTTGAGACCGCAGGTTTTCTCTCTCTCCGAGAAACACCGCGCGTACTCAATGCTGAAGAAACAGCACACCTCGACACCATCTTTCACAAAGAACCCGCTCTTCACGAAGCTTTCAAAGAAACATTGCTTCGCTATGAGACTCCCGAAATTGACTGCATAGCCGTCACCTCCGGCCCGGGACTTGAGCCAGCACTCTGGGTGGGTATCAATACCGCGCAAGCGCTCAGCATGCTCTGGGGTGTCCCCCTCATCCCCATAAACCACATGGAGGGGCATATCATGGCTTCCCTCCTCACCGAGGAGCAAAAAAAACCTCGCACACTCACCCTGAGCGAGCCCCTCTATCCATCGCTTGCGCTTTTGGTGTCTGGTGGGCATACCGAGCTCGTCCTCATGAAAGAAGCCGGTACCTACGAGCTCCTCGGGCAAACACGCGATGACGCGGTCGGGGAAGCGTTTGATAAGGTCGCGCGCATGCTTGGACTCCCCTACCCCGGAGGTCCTGAAATTTCAAAACTCGCTGAAACGGCGACGCACGGCACCACACCGCCCTACCCGCTCCCCCGCCCCATGCTCAAAAGTGGCGACTATGATTTTTCTTTTGCGGGGCTCAAGACTGCTGTGCTCTATACGATAAAAGATATTCCCGAGCTCACCCCAGAGATAAAGGCATCCATTGCAAAAGAATTTGAAGACGCGGTAACGGAAATCTTGATTACCAAGACACGTGCCGCCGCGCTTGAACATGGCGTGCGTGAGATTATTCTCGGAGGAGGTGTTACGGCAAACAAAAAACTTCGCGAAGCATTCACAAGCATGGTGGCACAAGACCTCCAAGGCACGACACTCCACATCCCTGCACGAGAACTCTCTACCGACAACGGACTCATGATTGCCATTGCGGGGCTCCTCAAGACTCCACACCCCCCACAAGAGACATCACTCACCATCCGCGCCCAAGGGACGATGCGGCTCACATAAGCCTATCCGCTGAAGTGTTCCATCCTTTAAAAAGCCCTTTGGTTATGGTATTCTTGGGGTATCTATGACCTCAATTCCGGAAACATTGACCAAGCCCTACGAGCCTGCACATACGGAGGCACGTATCTACAAACTCTGGGAGGAGAGTGGGTATTTCAACCCTGACAATCTCCCCGCTCGGCATACCGAGCCCTATACCATCATCATGCCACCGCCCAACGCGAATGGACGCCTCCACGCGGGGCACGGGCTCACCATCGCGCTCGAGGACATCATGACACGCTATCACCGCATGCAGGGCAAACGTGCGCTCTGGGTCCCCGGCGCAGATCACGCGGGATTTGAGACGCAAGTGGTATATGAAAAGAAACTCGAGAAAGAAGGTCGCTCTCGCTTCAAGATGGATCGTCAGGATCTCTACAATGAAATCATGGCATTCACCCTTGAGAACAAGCAACACATGGAGAGCGATGTGCGCGCACTCGGCGCCTCGTGCGACTGGTCGCGAGAACGCTTCACCCTTGATCCCGCTGTCGTATCTGAAGTACAAGAAACATTTCGCAAGCTCTACCGCGACGACCTCGTCTATCGTGGCTACCGCACCGTAAACTGGTGCACAAAACATCAGACATCTCTCTCTGATGTGGAGACAGAGACGATAGAAAAAACCGACAAGCTCTACTACCTCACCTATGGACCGTTCACCGTAGCAACCGTACGCCCTGAGACAATCTTTGGCGACGTGGCTATCGCCGTGAATCCTCATGACCCTCGCTACAAAGATTACGTTGGCAAGGAAGTAGACGTACAGCATCCTGAAGGAACACTCACACTGAAAGTCATCGCTGACGAGGAGGTAGATATGGAGTTTGGTACCGGCGCGTTAAAGATTACTCCCGCTCACGACAACAATGACTTCCGCATGTCGGAAACGCACAACCTTCCCCGCGTTGAAGTCATTGACCAGTTTGGCAAGCTCAATGAGAAGACAGGAAAATACGCGGGAATGAAAATAGCTGAAGCACGCACAAAAGTCATTGAAGACCTCCAAGCGCTCGGGCTTGTGGTAAAGATTGAGGACTACGCGCACAATGTACCGACATGCTACAAATGCGGAAATACGATTGAGCCACGCATCATGCCACAGTGGTTTGTGCGTATGGCACCCCTCGCAAAACGCGCAGGCGACGCGGTGCGCAACAATGAAATCACCTTCCTTCCCGACAATTTCAAAAAAGTTTTTCTCTACTGGATGGACAATACTATCGACTGGAACATCTCTCGTCAGATCGTGTGGGGAATCCAAATCCCCGCAGTGGTCTGTCTCTCGTGCAACACGGGGAACCTCAGCGATGAGACGGCGCCAGATAGCCCTTGCCCCTGCGGAGGTACCTTTGTCGCGGATACCGACACCTTTGATACATGGTTCTCCTCGGGTCAGTGGCCACTCCTTGCGCTCGGATACCCTGAGAAACGCGACATGGCTCACTACCCTACCGACGTCATGGAAACGGGGCGCGACCTCATCTTTAAATGGATTCCCCGCATGGTAATCTTTGGTCTCTATCTCCACGATAAAATACCTTTCAAAATCGTATATTTACACGGAATGGTGAACGACAAGGAGGGCAAGAAGATGTCAAAGAGCAAGGGCAATGTGGTCTCCCCTATCGACCTTTCGGAAAAATATGGTGCCGACGCGCTCCGCATGGGTCTCGTGGTGGGCAACGCTCCCGGACAGGATATCGCGCTCTCAGAAGACAAAATTAAGGGCTACAAACACTTTTGTAACAAGATTTGGAATGCTTCTCGCTTTGTACTTTCCAATCTGGGAGACGTCACCCTTGATACACCTCGCCCCACCCTCTCGCCACGCGATGAGGAGATTTTGAATGAACTTCAAACAGCCGTAGAGAGCATCACGGGGCATATTGAACATTTCCGCTTCCATATGGCGGGCGAAGAAGCCTATCACTATTTCTGGAATACGTTTGCTGATGTGGTGATTGAAGAAATGAAACCTCGCCTTGCGGGAGAAGACACCGCATCACGACACAATGCGCAATACGTACTCCTCACTATCTTGAGCACCAATCTCAAACTCCTTCATCCCTTTATTCCGTTCATTACCGAAGAAATCTGGTCATTCCTTCCCGGTGACCAAAAGAACCCTCTCATCATTGAATCATGGCCGAAATCATCCTAACATCAACACCTCTTCTTATCGCATTCTTAGGGGGATTGATTCCTTCACTCATTTGGCTTTGGTTTTGGCATCGACAAGATCGTGACTGCCCTGAACCCACGGGGCTCATCATTATCTCTTTTGTGGCGGGAATGGTGGTGATATTTTTTGTCTTTCCTCTCCAAAAATTAATCTTTGATACAGCTCCTCTCATCATGCATGGGCTCAACCAACTCGCTGAAACATATTCTTTTACTGTTCCCTCCGTTGCGGCGGTACACATCACCCTTTGGGCAGCGGTAGAAGAAATCGCAAAATACCTTGTCGTCACCCTCATTGCCTTGAGAAGCCGTTTTTATAACGAACCTATGGACGCTCTGGTGTATATCCTCACGGTCGCCATTGGCTTCAGCGCGATGGAAAATGCGCTTTATATCCTCAAAGACCTCTCCCAGCATGGGATATTTGAGGTGATTAGAAATGGTGAATTACGCTTCATCGGTGCCACCATCGCGCATATGGTGTGTTCAGCGATTGTGGGGGTCGCCCTCGCCTTTACCTTTCCTTTTGGGAAGATTATTCGCGCGTTTGCGGTGGTTCTCGGGCTTATCGGAGCAACGCTATTGCATGCATATTTTAATTTATCTATAATGAATGCAAGCGAAACAATCGATATACTTATCGCTTTTGCGCCCCTTTGGGTTGCGGTGATGGCAATTATAGTAATCATCGCAATTATCAAGAAAATTACCCGCCCCAATAACACCTGTCCCATCCAATGAAAAACTCTTTTTTTGAACGCCTCACCGGCACCATCTCCCTTAAAGGAAATGAACATGATTTCGACAAAGAAGTCGAGCTCGAGATTCAAGACGAGGGAGCGCCGTCATTTGGAGGGTGGGACACGAATGAACCCCCTGTGGGAGAGCTCTCTGTAGACGTATATCAAACAGAAGAGCTTATCGTCATTCAAACGATGGTGGCGGGAGTAGACGCAGGAGACCTCTCCGTATCAATAACGAGAGAGATGGTCACCATCAAGGGCAAGCGCGAAGCTCCAAAAGACGCCTCTCCCGAGGATTATTTTTATCAAGAACTCTTTTGGGGAAGCTTCTCTCGCACGATCCTTCTCCCCAACGAAGTTGAGACTGATGAGGTGGAAGCAACAGAGCGCAACGGACTCCTCACCATCAAGCTTCCAAAGATTGATAAAAGCAGGGTAAAGAACGTAAAGATTAAGTCGGTGTAGTATGTAGGAAAAGAAAGAGGCGCATCACTCTCACGAGTGATGCGCCTTTGGTTGTTGTTCCTTCGAAACGAGGGGAGCGGTTCTTATCCTAACCGGAAACTCACTCTGTCGTCTTTTTGGAATTTGGGGAGTAGGCGCGTTTGAGCGTTGTGAACATGTCCTCAACAAGCTCTTCGATGATGGGCTCCAGTAACTCAAGAGACTCCTTAAAGGAGGCGTTGCCGCTGGAGGAGATTTTTTGCGCCTCCTCCTCGACTTCCTTACGGAGTTGCACACCGAGCTCGTGAAAGTTCCAGTAGACGCGGTCGCTAAATTTCTTGTAGAAATGGGCTTTGGTGAGAGATATTGAAACCTCCGCTTTTCTGATGTCGTCCATAATAGACCTCCCTATTAAGGTACTGTGCCACGAAGCTCTCGTAGCCAAGATTCTCAGACTTATTTCTAAGAACAGTAAAATCGTAACAAATAATAATAATAATAATGTCAAGTACTCGGCACAAGAAAAAAGACGCTTTCGCGTCCTTTTTCCTTTTCTCTTGTGCCGGGGGGCGGGCTCGAACCGCCGACCCTTCGCTCTTCAGGCGAATGCTCTAGCCAACTGAGCTACCCCGGCAAGATGTTTTTATTTTTTGAATGCCTTACAGCCAAGTCAGCTACTCGGGCAAGATTGTTTCTCTTTCTTGAATGCCTTATAACTGGATCAGCTATATCGGCATTATGTTTTGTATTCTCTCAATCGCTCCCATGGATGTCTCCATGACTTCAGCGTATTTTTGATAGACTGGCCGAATGTAGTAAAACGCACTTATGAGTGCCACGAATATAACTCCCCAATACAAGACTTTGAAGATCGCGTCCCATCGCTGGGAACGTCTCATTGCGCGGAGAATCTTGTTGTTTTCCCGCGTCAATGAAAGCATTTCATTAAGCTTCCGCTCATCAAAGTCCATGGGGGTACTATAGCAAATATGGGCTTAAAATCAACTGGACACTTTTTGGTGCCCTCGGTAGGAATCGAACCTACATCTAATCCTTAGGACGGATCTGTTCTATCCATTGAACTACGAAGGCTTAAAGAAAAAGGCTTCACAATGGAAGACCTTTCTCAAGATACCTGACTCCCCTATTGCGATGTTTACGCAATACCGAGGAGGGTGGAGAGGCGGTTCTTATCAAATCCTACCGTGACGGCGTCATCAACGTAGATTACCGGTACGCCCATTTGACCACTCTTTTCAATCATTTCCTTTCGCTTCTCGAGATCAGTCGCAACATTGTGTTCCGTGTATGCAACGCCATGCTCGTCAAAAAACTCCTTTGCCATCTTGCAAAAACCGCATGTTGGCGTCGTATAAATGGTAACTTGTTTCATAAAATATATGTCTTATTGCTAATACCCCCTGATTCTATCATAAATACGAAAAAAGGAGTAAAGACACCCCTCTCGGGGCTTGTTTTATTGTGCGGGTAGGGGTAATCGAAACCCCGTCTGTTGCTTGGGAAGCAACCGTCCTACCACTGAACGATACCCGCAAATATTAATCCTGCCAAACCGCTTTTACACGGCTCCAAAAACTCTGCCCCAGTACCCCACTATTCTTACCATTTTGGTCTGTTTCGTCAACAATAATAACGACCTCCTCCCATGGCTTTGCAACGCTAAATTTTTTCCGAAGCTCGCGCTCGACACCATGCCCTGTCTCAAGATATCCGAGGGATGCTTGAAATTCCCCCGTGCGCATCTCCAGATCATTGAGGGTGCGGAGAGCTTCTCCTCTTTCTATGTTTGCGACTGATGCTTTTTGATGAACATCCCACGCTCCGCGCAACACAAATATACTGGAGACAAACATAATAGCAATAACTGTCTTTGAATACAGTATTTTTCGGAGTTTTTTGCGCTCTTGAAATGGTTGCATGTTTCCTGTAGTATACAACTCATTATGATGTTTAACAAAAGATACCAAAAATACTGGAAAATATTTGGAGGCGCGCTTGCTATCCTTGTGGTGGTAAGTATGGTACTCCTCTACGCAGTACCGGGCTTGGCATACTAATACGCTTCCCCTATTTCTCCTCTCCTCGAACCATTTTGAGGAACACGTCATGGGGAATATCCACAGAGCCTTGAGCGCGGAGTTTCTTCTTTCCGCGTTTTTGTTTTTCCCAGAGCTTCTTTTTTCGCGTGATGTCGCCTCCGTAGAGATATCCCGTAACATCCTTTTTCAGAGCGGCAAGGGTGCGCGAAGAGATAACGCGCCCAAGCCCCGCACCCTGAATCTTTACCACGAAAAGCTGACGAGGAAGGATGCCGTGGAGACGCTCCACCATGTCTTGCGCTTCGTGTTCAATACGACGACGCGATACAACCTTTGAAAACGCGGGGACGACCTCTTCTGCTACCAAGATATCAAGGCGCGCAACATCCGCTTCACGAAGTCCAATCATCTCGTACGCGAGGGATGCGAAACCGGAGGAGACGCTTTTGAGTTTATCAAAAAAATTTCTCATCAGCTCACGCAGGGGCATTTCAACTCCGATGGAGGTACGGCTGTCACCAAAAAGCTCCGTGTGGCCCACGACGGCTTCGTGTTCATAGAGAAGCGTCATAATAGGGCTCACATAGTCAGGAGGCGTAATGATGGTGACATGCACCCAAGGCTCAAAGATGGTTTGTGTATTGCCATGATTAGGGAAAAGGTGCGGAGAATAAACCACCTCTCGCGTGCCATTTCTCAGTACCACTTCGTATGTGATAGAGGGTGTGGTAATGATGAGATCAAGGTTGAACTCTCGACGCAACCGCTCCGTAACAATCTCCATGTGGAGCATCCCCAAAAACCCACATCTAAACCCACGACCCAAAACACCCGAAGACTCCTCTTCAAAGGAAAGTGAGGAGTCAGAGAGGCGTAAGATTTCAAGCGCTTGTTTGAGAAAAAGGAAGTCATCCGCACCCTCCGGGTAGACTGACGCCCACACGACGGGACGTGGCTTCATATAGCCGGGAAGGGGCTTCAGCGCGTTCCTTTGCGAGAGAATCGTATCACCCACAGATGCAATGCCGGGCTTTTTGATACCTGTTAAAATATACCCAATCTCCCCCGCTCCCAAGGTTTCCGTATCAACCATATCAGGATGAAAGATTCCCACTCCCAGCGCGCCAAATTTTTCCCCCGCTTGAGAAAACAACAAGGAATCATTTTTCCGCACGGAGCCATCGAGTACACGGATATAGACGATAATCCCCTTGTGACTTGAATACCCAAAATCAAACACGAGGGAACGGAAACTTCCCTCTCTTCCATGTTCAGATATCGGCGCAGAGACTCTCGAAACGAGCTCATCAAGAAGCTGCTTCACCCCCTGCCCTGTCTTTCCTGACACCTCAAGAACCTCTTCCGGAAGCACATCCAGAAGGCGTGCGACTTCCTCCTTTACTTCTTCGGGTCGTGCGATAGGAGAATCAACCTTACTCACCGCAGGGATTATCACAAGCCCCGCCTCGCGCGCCATAGCGAGCACAGAAAGCGTTTGTGCCTGCACCCCTTGGGTCGCATCAACAAGAAGAATAGCTCCTTCCACCGCCTTCATGGCGCGTGATACTTCATACGAGAAATCAATATGCCCCGGGGTGTCGATGAGGTTCAACACATAGCGCTCGTCTCCGACCGTGTGTTCCATGCGCACCGGCTGCATTTTTATAGTAATTCCTCTCTCGCGCTCAAGCTCCATCGAGTCAAGCACCTGGTCTTTCATTTTGCGTGCCTCAATGGTGCCGGTCACCTCAAGCATGCGATCAGCGAGCGTGGATTTGCCGTGGTCAATGTGGGCAATAATAGAAAAATTGCGAATATTTTGTAAGTTCATGGGGAGCGTGTAGTGCGTCCACCATACCATATAATCCTTTAAAAATCTATGGTTTAGAGCTCTTCCTTATCAGGGATCACGACGCGAGCGCGCCAAAACTTGCGATGGACAGATTCTCTGATTTCTCTGATTTCTTTGTTCCCCAGAAGCTCAAGGACGATCCACCAAGACAAAACACCCGCAATACCGGCAACAAACGCCTGGGTGAACAACCCCCAAAATGTAGTGAGAGAAACGTATGTGCCCAAGACCTGAAGAAATTCATATGCTACAAATCCGGCCACGAGAGACGCAAAGAGTCCGTGGACGATCGTATCTTTGACCGGAGTAAGGAATTTCCCAAACTTTCGACGGAACATATACACGAGGAGTACCGCGTTGAATATACTCCCCAGCGTGTACGCAAGAGGAAGCATGAGGACTTGAGTTCCTGAGATACCCTCCACACGGAAGAGTGTTTCTATAAAATCTTTGAACACAGCACTTCCCACAAAAAGCATCGAGAGGAAGTATCCCAGCACGAGTATCAAGAGCGCGGAACTCATGTTTGCAAGGAGAGGAATACCGCTTCTCCCCGTAGCATAAAACCCTCTCGTGAAGAGAAGACAGAGAGATTGCGCGACGAGGGAGAGAATAAAGAGTGCAAGTGCCGCGGCGGTGAGTTTCGTCGCGTTCCAGTCAAACGACCCCGACCCAAGAACAATACGCACGATATGCGCCCGAAGCACCACAAACAAAACAAGAATGGGAATCGACCAAAAAATAATATGTCGAGCCGCAGAAAGGATTTGCGCCAAGAAGCGCACAATATCATCCCCGTTAAAGTGTTTTGAGAGCGAAGGAAACGCAGCTGTAGCATAACTCGTGCCAATAATGGCGAGAGGCACGGACTGAAGATTGAATGCAAGCATAAAAATCGCAATAGAACCTTCTTCCATCTGCGCGGCAAAAACGGTAAGAACCAAAAGAGCGATTTGGTTTGCTACGAGCCCCAAGGTGCGTGGGAACGACACACGTACCACCTCGGCAATATCTCGAAAAGAAATACGCCACGACATGGTGATCACAAAACCATTTCGTGAACTGACAAAGAAATGAACGAAAAAATGGAGAAACGCACCTAACACAACACCCCATCCAAGACCATAGATACCGACCACCGGATACAAAAAGAGAATACCTATGATAATACCTATATTATAGAGGAGCGGTGCGAGCGCAAATGCAAAAAACTTATTGAGCATTTGTCCAACACTCCCCAAAAGATTTGAGAGCCCCAAGAGAATTGGCGAAAGGAGGAGAATCCTTGTCATAGCGATGAGCTCGGCACGCAAAACATCAGAAAACGCAGGAAACAATGCGTGCACGAGTAGAGGAACCGCAAAAAATACCCCTATCGTCACGATAACCAAAAGCGTGAAAAATACCGTGAAGACATCATTGAGAAACTTTTGCGCGCGCAGGTCGCTATGTTCGGCGTATTTCCCAAGCAAAGGAATGAGCACCATCGCCGACATAAACGACGCGACTCCCACGAAAATAAAATCAGGAATACGAAACGCGGCATAATAGATATCGAGCACCTGCCCCGCTCCAAACGAATGCGTAAGCAAACGATCACGCACCAGAGCCAGTATCTGCGAAAGAAGCGCAAATCCTCCTAAAAGGATTGCCGCTTCATGAAGGTTTGCCCACTCGCGCCCCAGGAGTGCAATGAGTTTTTTCACCATATGTCTCGTCATTATATCACGAGCAAACGAAAACCCGCACGGGTTACGTGCGGGTTTTCAAGAAGGGTCTTCTATCGATAAGCCGAATTCTGTACCGAGCACCGCAAGCGGTGCTCGGCGATGACCATTTATCTGGGCGGTGAGTTACCCCACCGCTCGAGCGGTACTCCGAGCACGATTACTCATGCTCGGCACGACCTTGCACCCAGGTAAGGATTTAGCCGTTTCACCCCCTATGTTACCATAAGGACTCCGAGTAGATTTCTCATACTCGGCCCATTGCTTTCGCGTCTGGGCGTCTCTGCTCGCACCTCTAGGATTTCTCCCGACGGGCGTTACCCGCTACCCTGCTCCTCGTCGTGGCGAGCCACGACGAGGGAGTGTTCGGACTTTCCTCCAAGCACAATTGCTCATGCTCGGCAGTCATCTGATAGAACCCTCTTTTAATTATACCATATAATATGACAAAAATAAAGTTCCCCCTGTATCCTTAGTCCCTTGCAGAAGGAATATTTTTGAATTGAACAACGTCACCGCGCACTATGCCATATCGCTCGGATGCCCCCGAGGGAAGCTCGAGTACATAGCGCACGGGTAGCGCGGGATAGAAAACCTCAGGATATGTTTCCGGAGCAACAGAAAAATCTATATCAATGATGGTGTACTCGGAATCAATCCAAAGAATATCAAGAGAGAAGCGCATGTCTTTCATCCAAAAACCATAACCTCCCTCATCGGGAAAGACAAAGAGCATTCCTTCTGTATCACCAAGGGCTTCTCTCCCTGAAAGCCCTTGTTCACGCAAGGCTTGTGTGTTTGCTACCATAACAGCAAAATCTTCGCCCTTAATAGTGACCATCTCAAAGGGGGTTTGAGACCGAAAAACCTCCCACTGAATCACCACGGCGATTACAAAAGCGATAAGAAAAATATATTTTTTAAACATATGTATGTAGTTAGTATAGCAAAAATCCCCCAAAGGGGGATTTTTGCTCTTTCAAGTATTCTTTGAATGCTTGACTAGTTGCCCATACGGCGTGACCCACCAAAAGATGGTGCGCGCTCCTCAAGAGGACGTGCTTCGTTGACCGTAAGTACGCGACCCTGGAAATCCTTACCGTTCCATTCAGCAACGGCTTTCTCAGCATCCGCATCATTTTCCATTTCCACGAATCCAAAACCCTTTGAACGACCCGTCATTTTATCAATGATAATCGTTGCAGAGAGAACCGGACCTACCTGTGCGAATGCTTCCTTGAGCTCATCCTGTGTAGATGAATAAGGAATCCCGCCGACATACAATTTTTTTGCCATACTGTGCGATATTTTGATTAACTATAGTTCTGTAAGATGACCTTTTCCTCTCGCCCTCTTACCGCAATAGCAAGCACTGAGATGAAACATTCTTACATATATAAGTATGACAGAATACTTTGAATTGTCAATAAAAAACCTCCCGCGGTATTAGCCGAGGGAGGGAGGTGTATCAAGGGGTTTTGGAAATGTCGAGCCGGACACTTCCATCTATAATAATGGCAAACCCCCACAAAAAAGCAAGGGCGGGGGTCGTAGAGACGACCCCCGCCCTTTTCTGACCTATCTTAGCTTCATTTTTCGAAGACGCACCGTGAGCGGAGTAATTTCCAAATACTCATCGGCATTCATGAGCTCAAGAGCACGCTCAATAGAAAGCTCATACGGTGGCGTAATCACAATAGCGTCATCACTCCCCGACGCGCGCATGTTGGTGAGCTGCTTCCCTTTCGTTGGGTTCACCGACATTTCGTCACCCTTTGCGGTGTTGCCAATGACCATCCCCTCGTAGACTTCTATTGCCGGACCAATATAGAGTGTCCCTCGATCCTGAAGATTAAAGAGCGAGAATCCAAGTGCCTTGCCGGTCGCCATAGAAACCATAGAGCCCACTTCGCGCTTTTTGATCTCTCCCGCATGGGGACGAAATTCAAGAAAACGACTGGAGAGGATACCGTTACCCTTTGTATCAACGGTAAATTGCCCACGATATCCGAGAAGTCCGCGCGTAGGAATCTCGTATACCACGCGCGTGATACCGTTTTCCTCTTTCATGTTGGTCATCATTCCCTTGCGCTTGTTGATCTTTTCGATCACCACACCCGATGATTCTGTGGGTACGTCGATGATAAGTTCTTCGTACGGCTCAAGCTTCACACCATCCTCTTCCTTTATAATAACCTGTGGCTGAGATACTTGGAGCTCAAATCCCTCTCGACGCATTTGTTCGAGGAGAACAGAAATATGGAGCTCCCCACGACCATACACCTTAAATACATCGTTCGCGGAAAAATCAACTTTCAATCCCACATTCACTTCAAGCTCTCGTTCAAGGCGGTCACGAATCTGGCGAATCGTCACAAATTTACCTTCTTTACCCGCAAACGGAGAATCGTTCACAAGGAAATTAAGCGAGATGGTTGGCTCATCAATGGTAATCGCAGGAAGAGCTTCTTGGTCCTCTGTCGCACAGATAGTTTCTCCAATATAGATATCAGGGAGGCCGGCAACCATTACAATATCCCCTGCAACCGCTTCCGATACTTCTTTACGCTCAGTCCCTTCGTAGGTGCAAAGTTTTGTGATACGCCCGGTGCGTGATGTACCATCGACCTTCTTAATAACCACGGTCTCCCCTGCACGGAGTGTCCCTTCATAAATGCGCCCAATACCGAGACGACCGAGAAAGTTGTCGTATCCGAGGTTAAAAGGTTGCATGCGTACAGGCACCGTAATATCTGCCTTAACAGGGGGTACTTCTTCAAGAATCACATCGAGGAGAGGAAAGAGATTTTGTGAGTCCTCGTCGAGTGTGCGCTTCGCAATCCCCTGGCGACCGATGGCATATACGGTTGTGAAGGCAAGCTGTTCATCACTCGCGCCGAGCTCAAAGAAAAGCTCAAACACTTCATCGTGCGTTTCCTTGGGGCGTGCCGCGGGCTTGTCGATTTTATTGAGTACGACGATAGGCTTGAGTCCCAACTCAAGAGACTTCTTGAGCACAAAGCGTGTTTGTGGCATAGGACCCTCTTGAGCGTCTACAAGGAGGAGCACGGTGTCGACTGCACGAAGAACGCGCTCCACTTCTGAGCCGAAGTCCGCGTGACCGGGCGTATCGACAATATTGATCTTTGTATCTTTATAGAAAACGCTCGTATTCTTGGCATAAATAGTGATACCACGCTCTTGCTCAAGCGCGTTTGAGTCCATGGAAGTCCCCTCCTCTGTCATCCCCGTCTGACGCATGATAGCGTCTGTAAGGGTTGTCTTGCCGTGGTCAACGTGGGCGATAATTGCAATATTTCTAATTTCCATGAATATACTTAGTCAGCTAATAAAATATAAAAAATCCGCCAAAGCGGGATACGCCTTCACTATACCAATAAAAGCAAAAGAACGCAACCGTACGGTTGCGTTCTTTTGCTTTTATTAAAATTCACCCAAAAGGAGCTCTCGCGGGGGTTCTTACCTAAGAGAATCTATCGTTGTCTGAAGAACCTCCGCCTTTGCCATCACTTGATCTCCATACGACGCTGCCCAAGCAAGATCCGCGCATCGCCTACCTGAGAAGTATCGACATGCGGCGTTGCGCTCCGAGGTATACGACTTTGGATCAGCGCCGAGATCCGTGAGATAGAGCCCCGCCGCGGTAAACGCATCGCGTGCATGCCAAGGATTCGCGATAGTCGTGCCGAGTGCCTTCATAATACGTGACTCAAATAGAATCCAAGTAGAAGGAATGAACTGCGCGGGACCCATGGCGCCACCATACCCTCCTGTTTGCGGACATGATACAGGGGTATTGAAGGGATCGAGCCCAAGACGCTTGGTTATATTCAAAAACGGCTCAACATCGCGATCGGGCTTCATCACATCTTCAAAGACTGTCCCGGTATTTTTCCCCACACCGGCACCGGTCGCCACAACTCTCAAATAACACGAACCTACGTTTCTTCCGAATCCACTTTCCTGCTGGAAAATAGCGAGGAGGAATGCGGGACGGATGCCTGTCTTCGCAGAAATTTCATTTGCGTAGTCGAGCGCGAGACCAAATGAAATCTCCCCGGAGTCGCGCAAAGGAAAAAGAATCGCGCGAATCTCTTCTGCACGCTTTTGCTTCTCCTGAAGATCTTTTTGGTAGAGTGCTTCGTTTCCTTTTGTCACCGCAAGAAGACGTGCTTTTTCAGCCTGATCTGCTTCAATGCGTTTCTGCTCTTGCTCTTTTGCCTTGCGCGCGTCAATCTCTTGGTTTCTCTTTTCTTCAAGCGTACGCTTTGCATTTTCGGTCTCTGCCTTGTCAGTGGCTACACGATACAGCGACGCGCTTATTTCTTCATTGATATAGCCAAACGAATCAATATCGGAAAAGAAATCAGAAACCCTCTTTCCCGAGAGAAGCACCTCGGTGAGGGTATACGAGTCCATCTCTTCTGTTCTTCGGATAAGCTGTGCCAAAGAATCTTTCTCTCGATCGATACGGTCGGAGAGTGATACGATGGTCGTACTCTTGGACGTAATGTCTTCCGCAATCGTTTGAATACTTGCATTGCGCTTGTTTATCTCAAGGGTCGCTTTTGTGATACTTGCATTAAGTGCCGCAACCTCACTCGCATAGCTCGCAGACTTTTTACGCTCCGCATCAAGAACGCCTTGAACTTGATTGATTTCGCTTTGACAAATAGCGAGCGCCGCCTCGAGCTCTTCTCGCGTGAGACCGGCGAAGCTACTCGGGCAAGCGGACTGAGCACTCACCATGCCACGAGGAGAAACTTCGAAGAGCGTAACCCCGAAAACGAGCGATAGTACCAAGAATTTCCCAAGACGATCCATAACTCTTTCAGTATAACAAAAACCTCTCCAAGGTCTAGTCTTGGAGAGGTTTTTGTTATTTGAGATTTATGACTCAGATTCAGTTGCTTCTTCCTCTTTCTTTCCTTTCTTTTCTACTTCAATAGTTGAGAAGTCTGCGGGAGCGGAGGTTTCGGACTCTTCTTTTGCCGCGGTCGCGGTGGCAACCACTTCATCAGGATTGGTGACAAGTGTCACGTGTGCAGGGAGCACCACATCCTTTGCAAAGATTTTTGCATCGAAACCTGCGAGAAGCGCGAGGTCAACGGCAAGCGTGTGGGGAAGGTTTTCAGGGAGTGCCTTCACTTCAATTGAGTGAAGAACCTTGATTACGTTTGCGCCAAGCTCTTTAGCGGCAGGAGCAACCCCGGCAAACTCGAGCGGAATATCAACACTCACTTCTTGACCCTTTTCAATTACGTAAAAATCAACGTGCGTCGGGAAACTGCGAACCGGGTCGAGCTGAACGTCGTGTACGAGCACATTCACGTTGCCTTTTGGCGTCTCAAGCGTAATCACCGTGGATTCACCCGCAACCCTGAATACCTTGGTAAACTCACCAAGATTGACTACACAGGGCGTCGCCGCCTCTTTGTGTCCATAATAGACCGCAGGAATAAAGCCCTCAGCGCGAATAGCGGCGAGCTTTTTCTTTGGGTCTCTCAATTCTCCTTTGAGCGTAAGCATGGGGACAGTATACGGATT
>CAYWES010000007.1:0-20792 GCA_964457625.1 uncultured Candidatus Saccharibacteria bacterium | reverse complement strand
TACAGGTAAGAGCCTTGTTGAAGTACGTATTCTACTGTAATCGACTCCTCCAACCGACGACAGAACATAACGTTTAAGGGACGCGCTGAATCCTATCGGGGCAGTGGAGTAACCTTACCAAACCGCCTTCTCTTTGCTGTCGCGGACTTTTTTGGAATCAAACAAAGAAAAGATGCTCAGTCCCCCGGCAATTTCCGAAGGAAATTGCCGGGGGTTTTCGTGGGGAGTAATTTCAAAAAAATCCTTCTCTATGATACAATCACTTTTTTCAACATCTTCACCGAGAATCTCACATGATTTACACACCTCTCATCCGTAACGCCATAAACTTTTCAATCAAGGTTCACGAGATTCATCAGAAACAAAAACGAAAAGGGAAGGACATTCCCTATCTGACGCATACGTTTACCGTGGGGCTCATCCTTGCGCGCGCGGGAGTCGCGGAAGAGGTGATTGCCGCGGGAATCCTTCACGATACTATTGAAGACAGTCATCCCGACAAAAAGGTTTCTCAAGAGATGCTGAGCGACCGCTTCGGAGTGCGTGTTGCCAATATTGTGGCAAGCGTTACCGAGGTTCAAAAAAATGTCACCTGGGAAGAAGCAAAGGAGCAGGCGCGCAACCATATCGCGCACGCTTCACGAGACGCACTTTTAGTAAAGAGTGCTGATATTCTGAGTAATACGTCAGAAATTTTGGATGATTATCAGGTGGATGGTGAAAAAGTTTTTGACCGCTTTAAGGCTCCGAAGGATCGTATACTCTGGCACTATAGGGAAACAATTCGGATTATGTTGAAGAAGTGGCCTGAAAATCCCTTCGCCAGTGATTTGAGAAAAGTCTCAAAGCGCCTGGCGGGTATCGCGGGAGAGCTTGGTGCTGACACCCAAAAAAAGTAAGAAACCCATTACCCCTCATCTTGTGGTAGAATGAAATAATCATGACAAAATCAAGTATTTACATCGCCCTTATTATCATCGTGTTTGGTCTTTTGAGTATCGTTTGGTGGACAGGGAGGGGTGGTCCTGAGGGTCCCATTTCCTGCACCATGGATGCAAAGATTTGCCCCGACGGGAGTGTTGTGGGAAGGACAGGCCCTCTCTGTGAGTTTGCCGCGTGTCCCAGTGAATCATCTATAGAGCGCGCGTCTCTCCCGGACTTGATCGACGTGCATGAGCCGGCTGTCCAAGCGCTTCTCTCCGGTCCTTTTGATATACGGGGGCAAGCTCGCGGATACTGGTTCTTTGAAGCATCGTTCCCTGTTTCTCTCTATGACGCAAAAGGCAAGCTCCTCGGTGTCGCGGTCGCCCAAGCGGAAGAAGATTGGATGACGGAAGATTTTGTTCCGTTCTCTACGACGATGGTGTATGACATTCCTACCACGGAGACGGGGACCCTTGTCTTTGAAAAAGATAATCCATCCGGCTTACCTGAATTTGATAATAGTCTTGAAGTGCCCGTGCGGTTTACGGTAGGGGCTCCTCTCCGTACCGTTACCCTCTATCACTATGATCAGTCTCGCGATCGCGATGAGGTGGGAAATGTGATGTGCACCCAGGCGGGGCTTGTACCGGTGGAACGCGCTATCCCTTTTACCAACACACCGCTTGAAGATACGATCCACCTTCTTCTCAAGGGTACACGCACTATGGAGGAACTTCGTGCGGGAATGGTTTCTCATTTTCCTCTTGAAGGACTCATCCTCACGGGGATTTCTTCTCGTGATGGAGTATACACACTCGCCTTCAATGATCCTCTGTACAAAACTTCCGGTGGGGCATGCTTTGTCTCTATTCTTCGCGCGCAGGTAGAAATGACCGCTCGTCAATTTCCCGGCGTCCAATCCGTGACCTTCACTCCCAGCCATCTCTTTCAACCCTAATAAAGCCTCCATGTTTCTATGACCATCTCAAAAACTGACTATCTGGTGTGGAGGGATTGCGCGAAGAATGCATGGGTGAAAAAGCATAAGCCCGAGATTTATTTTGCGCATGAGCTCTCGGAGTTTGATAAGCTCATTATCAATACAGGAAATGAGGTGGATGTCCTCGCGCGCGACCTTTTCCCGGGTGGCGTGTTGATTGAGGGGCGTGATGAGGAGGCGCAAGAAGCCACCGCAAAGGCGCTTGGTGCGGGAGCGCGCGTAATCTATCAGCCGGTATTTATGAATGAAAACTTTCTCGCGGCGTGTGATATTTTGACTTACGACAAAGAAACGGATAGCTACGCAATCTACGAAGTAAAGGCATCAAACGATATTGAAAAAAAGGAAAAGCGCACGACGTTTATTCATGACCTTGCCTTTCAAACAAACCTTCTCCGTATGTGTGGGTGTAATGTTACGAAAACATATCTCGTGCACATGAATGCCGACTATCGGCGCCAGGGAGATGTTGACCTCGCAAAACTTTTTGCCGTGGATGATGTGACGGAAGAGGTGGAGGGGATTGCCCCCGGAGTACTTGCGGAGATGGAGGAGGCCTATGCATTTCTCACACAAAAGGAAGAGCCAACGGGGAATTGTAAGTGCTTTTTTACGAGGGGGAGGAGTGGGCACTGCACCACCTTTGCACACTCAAATCCCGAAGCCGTCGGCTACACGGTGCACGATCTCAATCGTATCGGACAAAGCAAGAAAAAATTAAAAGAGCTCATTGAGCGCGATATTTTGTATGTCAAAGATATCCCTGCGAACTTTGACCTCAATGACGCGCAACGCAACCAAGTAGACGCGTACCAAGAGGACAGGATCCTTATTAAGCATGAGAATATCCAAGAAGAATTGAGCGCTCTCGAATACCCGCTCTACTTTTTGGACTATGAGTCATTTCCTCCGGCGGTACCCCGCTTTGATGGGTATGGTCCGTACAAACAGATACCATTTCAATATTCCCTCCATATCATTCATGAAGAGGGAGGGGAGCCCGAGCATCGCGAATTTCTCTATACGGGAAGCGATGACCCGGGTCCTCATGTTGCGGAGGCGCTTGCGCGGGATATTGGTCCTACGGGCTCGGTAATCGCGTGGTACAAGACGTTTGAGCGCGATCGCACCAGAGAGCTCGCAGAGCGGTACCCCCAATTTTCAGAGCACATGCACTCAATCGTTGAGCGCCTCTATGACCTCATGGATCCTTTTCAAAAACAAATGTATGTGCACAAAGATTTCAAGGGAAGCGCATCTATCAAAAAAGTGCTCCCCGTGCTCGTTCCCGAGCTTTCATACAAGACGCTCGGCATACAAGAAGGAGGGACCGCATCAGAGAGTTGGAACAAGGTGGTGCTTGGGCTCGTGGACGATGAAGAGAAAGCGCGCATTGAGCGCGATCTCAAAATCTATTGTGGATTGGATAGCTATGCTATGGTCGCGATTTATAGTGTGTTGAAGAATCTTTAAAATATGGACAAAGGCACACCAAAAAAGAAATCCTCAAAACCAACCCAAAACACTTCGTGGGGTGGTGTGGCGCGCTGGTACGACGACCTTCTCGAGCAGAAAGAAGACACCTATCAGTCAAAAGTAATCTTGCCAAATATGATGCGCCTCGTCGCCCCCGAGCCTTCAATGCGAATCCTTGATCTCGCGTGCGGGCAGGGATTCTTTACACGCGCATTTGATGAAGCGGGAGCGCGTGTCACGGGTGTGGATATTTCTGCCGAGCTCATTGCCTTTGCAAAAAAGAATTCCTCCAAGAGTGTGCAGTACAAGGTGGGAAGCGCTGACAATCTTTCTCAATTTCCCGATAATTCCTTTGACGCAATCACCATCGTGCTCGCGCTTCAAAATATTGAAAAGGTGCATGCCGTGTTCAAGGAATGCGCGCGCGTGCTTGCACCGGAAGGAAAACTTTTTCTAGTTCTCAATCATCCCGCGTTCCGCATCCCCAAAGGTAGTTCGTGGGGATATGATGAAGCGACCGAGAATCAGTATCGACGCGTAGATACCTATATGAGTGAGTCAAAAATTGTCATTGACATGATGCCAAGCAATCCCGGGAAATACACCACGCTATCATTTCATCGTCCTCTTCAATACTACGTTAAGACACTCGCCAACGCCGGGTTTGCCATCACGCGTCTTGAAGAATGGCTTTCCCATCGTGAAAGCGAGCGCGGTCCTCGCAAGGATGCAGAGGACCGCGCTCGTGCGGAGATACCCATCTTTCTTTTTCTCTCTGCGGAGAAATAAATATTCTCGTGTGGTATACTGCCTAGGTATATGTCGGGGAAGATTGCCACAGGAATATTAGGGCTCGCGTTTCTTTTTGAATTAGGTTTTATGGGCCTCGTTGTCCTTGAGTATAGATCTGTAGAAAAGACGCTCCCTTCCGATGCGATATCATTTGAAGAACGCGTACATTCCTCTGAGCGGGCTGTTCCAGAGGAGTATCCCCCCCTTGAGAGACCGCTTATTGTAGAAACTCCTCCTCCTTCTGTTTCTTCGGGAGATAGCCTGCGTCCCCTTGTTGTCACTTCCGGGCCCCTTGAGAGCTCTGTTTCAAACGAAGAAAAACCTCCCGGCACCCTTACTATCTCCGGTGTCATTCAAGAAACAAACCGTGCTCGATTTTCTCATGGAGGGTTGGTTCCTCTTCAGGAAAATACAACATTGAACGAGACGGCTCGTCTCAAACTCGATGACATGTTTCAAAATCAGTATTTTGAACACGTGTCATCTTCTGGGCTCGGCCCATCGTTCTTTGCTGAGAAGGCCGGGTATCAGTATGTTGCGTTGGGGGAGAATCTTGCTCGAGGAATATTTGCTCATGATGGAGCTCTTGTTGATGCGTGGATGGAAAGCCCTGGGCACCGAGCAAATATTTTGAATAATCAGTATCGTGAAATTGGTGTCGCTGCGAGAAAAGGATTCTATGAAGGCAAAGAAACGTGGATTATTGTACAAATGTTTGGTTCACCTATAAGCGCATGTCCGGTAATTGATCTCAATCTCAAGGCGCTCATAGAGACTGCCAACGAAGAGCTTTTTGTACTCAGAGATGAGATTGATGCCCTTCTTGCCGCGATGGAACAAACCCCCCAAGGTACCCCTGAATACAGTGCTCTCGTCGACGCGTACAACGCGCGTATCGTACCCTACAACACCCTCGTTGCGATCAATAAAGAGCGTGTCGATACGTACAATCTTCAGGTAAAAAACTTCAACGAGTGTGCCAACGGGAATGGTTCATAAAGAGGAGGGGCTTGTCTGAGAGGGGTTCTTCGTGCATACTGTAGTGCATATGACCCATCAAAAGCCACAATTTTACTTTTTATTCGCGTTACTTCTTGCCGTCGCCGTCCTTACCTTTTACGTTTTTAAGCCATTTCTTATACCGCTTCTCTTGGCAACATTTGTTGCGATAGCATTCAAGCCCGTTCATCGCAAGATTCTTTCCTTTATGCCCAAGTGGAAGTCGATGGCAGCATTTTTTACAGTGCTCTGTGTAATTGCGTTTGTGGTGGTTCCTGCCTTCTTGATAGGAACTCAAATTGTACGTGAAGCAAAGAATGTATACTTATATCTCGTTCAGGGAGGAGGCAATGAAGGTATTTTGATGTTCTTTCATCAGGGTCTTCAAAATCTTCAAGTGTTCCTACCTTTTGATCAGGATATCGCGTTCAACATCGAACAATCCTTGCAACAGGCACTCGGATGGATTATCGGCAACGCAGGAACAATCGTTTCAAATATCGCATCGTTTGGTCTCGCGCTGTTCCTTTTCTTGATGGCACTCTTTTATCTCTTTAGAGATGGAGGTCGCGCACGCGAGTTTTTCATCAAATTGAGTCCTTTGGGTAATCGTGATGACGAGCATATCTTGAAACGTCTTGAGATTTCTGCAAAGGCGGTGGTGGAAGGAACACTCCTTATCGCTGTCGCCCAGGGCTTTTGTACGACGGTAGCCTTTATGATTTTCGGCGTCCCCAACCCGGTTTTGTGGGGAAGTCTCGCGGCTCTCTCTGCTCTTGTGCCGGGGGTCGGAGTCGGACTCATTTTCCTTCCTGCTGTTGTGTACCTCCTCGTGACTTCAGGGGCTCTTGTGGCGCTGGGCCTCGCTGCTTTTGGAGTGGGAGTTGTAGGGCTTGTGGACAATGTCTTGGCTCCTCATCTCTTTGGGCGCGGAGCAGAAATTCATCCTCTCCTCGTGCTCTTGAGCATCCTCGGAGGTATCTTTCTCTTTGGTGCAGTGGGTATCTTTGTTGGTCCTATCCTCATAGCACTCTTGCTCGTTCTCTTGGAGATTTATTTTTCCATGGTGCATTCGAATGAGAGCAAAGCCTAGAGAACCTTATGTAAGGTCTCCAAGAAAAAAATAACCCCGCTTGAAGCGGGGTTATTTTTTTAATATACACGATCAATGCGATCTTGAATATACGATATGTCGGGACCAAATACTTTTTTACCGGGGTTAAAAATATTGCGTGGGTCGAATATCATTTTAGTCTCTTCAAAGAGATTCACAATCTTTTCTCCATACATATCTTTAAGGAAAGGTGTGCGGATGATGCCGTCATTATGCTCGGCAGACATTGATCCTCCAAACTCAAAGACGAGGTCAAACACTTTTTTGCCAAGCTCGAGAACCGTGTCTCTATCCTTTTGTTTGCGAAGGTCCATGAGAGGGATGATGTGGAGGTTGCCATCACCAATATGCCCCGCGATGGTGTAGGTAAGTTTGTATTCATCCATGAGCGCGTTGAGGCGGGGGAGGAATGTGGGGAGATGTTTCGGATCCACGATGATGTCGTCGATAAAGGGCGCCGTGCGCTTCTCTCCTCCATGGTGGCGAAGGAGATTAAAGCTTTCGTGGCGGACCGTCCAGTACTTTTCGGCGTCTTGGCGCGATGTAGTGATGTGTGTTTTTGCGCGAAGATTGGCGATATCATCACGCGCTTTCTCTGTGCGCACAAGAATTTCCGCATCATCGTCCCCGGTAAACTCCGCGAGGAGGACAAGCTTTGGTACACCACCCGTGAGGACCATAAGAAATTCAGGGATAAAACGAAGCCCGAGCGTGATGAGACCCTTTGCTTTGAGTGAGCGAACAATGTCAGGGAAGAAGCGAATAGCGAATTTAAAGGTATTGTCGTCGTAGGATTCAAAAGATTCCGGTTTGTGTGAGAGAATGCGCTCGGTGAGAGTGGGGAGGATGTGTAGATCTTTGAGGAAGATTACGAGTAGGCGAGATTTTGTTTTTGGTTTTACGAGACCAAAGGTAATTTGGGTGGTTATACCCAGCGTTCCCTCAGACCCGGTGAAGAGTCTTGTGAGATCAAAGGTCTCTCGATCCCATACATTCCACAAAGCGTACCCCGTGGAGTTTTTTGAGACGCGGGGCTTTGCGGCTTTGATGTCGTCATAGTGTTCTTCAAGGAGTTTGTACATACCGCGATAGACATCCCCCTCAAATGTTTTGAGGGATTTCTTTTCCTCGAGTTCTTCTTTGGAAAGGGATTTGAGGGTGTATTCGTTTCCATCAGCGAGAACAACATTGAGGCGTCTTACGTACTCTTCGGTGCTTCCATAAGTGAGTGTCTTTTCCCCTGAAGCGTTGGCGCCGACCATTCCTCCTACGGCACAGAGGTCTTTGGACGCGGGGTAGCTTGGCATAATGCGATCCTTTGCCAAGGTCGCACGCTCCAGATCGCGATAATATACTCCCGGCTCGACGATTGCCTCAGTGTCGATCACAGAAATAATCTTGTTCATGAGCTGCACATCAAGGACGACTGACTCAGAGAGAGCTCCTCCCGCCATACCCGTGCCGGCGGCGCGCGGGGTGAGCGAAAGGGAAGTACCATCTTCTTTTTCTTGAGCGATGGTGGTCACCGCGAGCTTTATGTCTTCAACATCTTTCGGGCGCAAGACAAGAGCAGGCCGTAGCTCAAAAATACTGGCGTCGTTTTCATATCGTTGAAGGTCGGTGTCGTTCTCAAGAATTTCCCCTTTAAAATGTCCTTTGATGCGTTGTGTGATTGATTCCATGACAAAAGTATATCAAAGGCTTTCATGCCTGGCTATGCTTTTTCCGGCTGATATCTGAGAAGGCGGATTGAGTTTGCGATGGGAATGAAGTCGGTGAGGAAATTATAGAGCGCAGCTTCTGAAGGACCAAATACTCCCGTAAATACAAAGTACAGACCAACGATATTAAAGAGCGCCCAAAGTATGAAGTTTCCTCGCACCACTTCAAAAACTTTTTGAGACAAATCGCGCACTTCACTTATTTTTGAAAGATCATCTTTCACGAGGACGATATCGGAAGACTCTATGGCGACGTCGCTTCCCGTTGTTCCCATGGCAATTCCAATATCAGCTCGGGAGATAACCGCCGCGTCATTCACGCCATCCCCTATGTACCCGACCGTTTCCCCAGGGCGTAGATGGTCCTCTAGGATGCGTATTTTTTGCTCAGGGAAAAGCCCCGCATAATATCGGTCAATACCAACTGTGTGAGCGACGTCACGAGCGATAGAATCATTGTCTCCCGTGAGCATGATGGTTTCTTTGATTCCGGAGCGTTTGAGGTTCTCGATAATTTCTTTTGCATGAGGGCGGATTTCATCCGCGAGAGAAAAGATACCAAGAGGGGATTTTTTTGTCGCCACGACGACAACGCTGTATCCGTGGGATACTTCCTCCAAAATAATTTCTCGAATTTTATCGTTGAATGTCACGCCTTGCTCTTCAAGAAATTCAGGGCGTCCCATGATAATATCCTCACCGTTCACGGTCCCAATAATTCCGCGACCTTGTATCTCCTCAAAATGGTCAGGTTCACGGCAAAGAATTCCTTCTGATTCGGCAAAGCGACTGATTGCTTTGGCAATGGGATGTGTGGAGTTGTGGCAAACGATTCCTGACAACTCCACGGCATGTGCAAGGGAAGATCCTTTAAACGGTATCATGTGCTTTACAGAAAGCACTCCCCGCGTGAGTGTCCCTGTTTTGTCCATGATAATTTTTGTCATGGAAGCGGCACGCTCTAGGATGTCAGCACTCTTGATTATCATGCCACGTCTCGCTGCCGCACCGAGTGCCGCCACGTATGCGATAGGGATGGCGACGGCTATTTCGTCCGCACACACAACGAGGATTGCCGCAAGTACAAGGCGCTCGTCTTGGGTCACCAGGTAGAGCAGTATTGCCGCTACGAGCATAATACCGATATACCAGCTCGCAAAGCGTTCTGCTCTCGTCTTTACGCGCGTTTTCGCTTTTTCTGAGCTTTCGACGAGCGCAATCATCCGTTCGAAGAGTGTTTCTTTCCCAACTTTTTGTGCTTCTACGACGAGATTCCCTGCCACTACAATCGTTGATGAAAGAACCTGATCTTTCGCTTGTTTTATTTGAGGAAGAGACTCTCCCGTGAGTGACGCTTGATCAATGCTTGCAACACCACTCAAGACGACGCCGTCCACGGGGATTTGTTCTCCAAGGTTTACCAGCACATGATCACCCACACGCACACGACTGAGAGCGATGAAAAGAGATTTTCCCTCTCGCATAACTCTTGCGCGAAGGGGTTTGAGGGAAAGGAGGTGTTCAAGCGTTTTCTTTGTGTGGCGACTTGTATAAAGTCCCAGTATGCGCGCGGAGCTCAACATCAAATTGATAAAAAGGGCAGAGCTCCATTCTTGGGCTATCAGGGAAAAGACGAGCGCGATTGTTGCAAGGAGGTCAACGTTAATTTTTCGTTCTAGGAGTGACTCCCACGCGCTCAATGCCACAGGAATAATACCGAGAATAATAACTCCTCCCAGGAGAAAGACGTTGATTGAGGAGGGAAGTACACCGAATATGTGGACCACGAGTGTTGTGATGAAGAGAGAAGCGAGAGTAATCTCTCTTCTCAATTGTTTTGAAAAATCTTTGGAGAATTTTTTGTTCATGACACTATGTGTATTCTGATTAGTATAGCAAATTCCTTGCGTTTATCGTCCATCCTCTATACAATTGCGCATTATGCCTATACCGAGACTCTCTCCTCTTTCTTTTCGCGTGGCTCGTTCAAGCGCAGGTCTTGGTCTTTTTGCGATAGAACCCATAAAGAGAGGAACGTATATTATTGAATATGTCGGACGTGTTCTCAGAGGAAAAGAGATGGATCCGGTAAACAATAAATATCTTTTTGAGACGAGCAACGTCCGTATGATTGATGGAAGTCCTCGTTCCAATACCGCGCGATATATCAATCACTCGTGCGCACCAAACTGTGAACCGGACATTATCGCAGGACGTGTGTTTATTAAAGCAATCAAACGCATTGAGCCGGGAGAGGAACTCACCTATGACTACGGAGAAGAATACGTAAATATGTATATCAAGCCCTATGGGTGTCGATGTGCATCGTGTGCCGTTTCTCCTCAAGAAAAATAGCATGTAAAAAAAAGAAGCGCCGACAATATAATCCGTCGGCGCCTTTGCTGAGGTAATCTAAAAAATTACTTTTTCAATGGAGGATACTATGTTGCTCCATATCCTCCAGAGGATCTCCTCTGGTCGTTACAAGGATATGATAAGCATCATTCCTTGTCTCTCCTCGAGGAGTAGGTGCTTCCGCGAATGCGAGACGTATTGTCTCTACGATTTCTTCGGAAGAGGGGAGAGCTTCTCCATTATCTCCTCTCCTTAAAATTACTTTAATCTCATGGCATCCTGCCATGATCTCAAATGTTATGTTTTCCCAGAGGTCTTCCAGGAAAACAAACTCGTCTCTCTTTGCAGAGAGAACAATTGTTTTCCCCCCATTTCCTAGGGGGGCGTCTGGGTGAGCCACCGATATAACTGGTTGCATATCACACCTCCTCTAGGTTAGGGTTGGTTTTTAAGGACTCTCTCCTAAATATACACCAAAGATACAAAAAAGTCAACTATTTGTTCGCTCCTTGTTTAATGTCGTCCGCAAACGTGTGATTGACGTCTCGGTGAAGCATTTCGTCTTTGTGGGTGGCAATAATGACTTCTTTGAGACGAGCATCTGAGGGGAGGTCCCAATAGTGCTTGGCGATATCGGGCGCGGGTATGTTTTCCTCGGGATGAGTCTCTATGTACTCAAGGTACTTGGTGTAGCTATGCACGGCTTCTTCTTCGAGGTATCCTACGAGGCGATGTGCCGTGCGCGTGGAAAAGAGATAGACCGTAAAATAAAATAAATAGAAAAAGACTTGCGCGGCAACAATCAAAAATCGCTCAAACCACGTAGGCTTTGCAATGTGTGCATATACCATAAGGTGCATGCGCTCATTTTCTGCCTCATCGAGGAGCGTTTGTATCCATCCATGGTCGTCACGAATACGACGAAGCGCTTTGAGATGCTGAAAGAGCGCCCCCACCATACCGGGTATCGCCGCTACGGTCTCGAGGACAACGGCACGATGCCCATATCGTTCGCGGAAAAAGAGGTTTGCAAACACGAGAGCCGTTTGTACAAAAATATACGCAAATGCGTCGTGGAACCCCTTTACCTTGTGGTGGTACGGATTGTCATGAAGGGGAGCTTTGGGGATGTTGGTCATATGGGGTCTATTGTATAGGAGGAGTATCTGCTGTGCAATATGCAAGAAAAAAGCCACTCGGAAATGAGTGGCTTTGGACTCGGAAGAAAAGTTTCTAGGACTTTTCTTCCGAGTAGTATGCGGTGCAGTTGCATAACGGGCAGATACCCGCTACTCCATGCGCATAGGGGGAGAGGGTAATCCCTACCCACTTTTTGCAGGTGATACATTTGACCACCTTTGTATTTGTTATTGGTGGTCTTGGTCTATCTACTGTTGCCAAGGAATATTGGGTCATTGGTACTCTCCTTAATGTTATTGAATATACTGGTCTGCGTGCATTATATACTATTTATAATATTTTGTCAATATTATAAAATATGGGGAAATTCTCGCCTCGCGATTTAGGAAAGTTTCTTCTCTTTGGGGTGAAGCGCTTGAGCATGTTGCTCACTCCATGCTGCAAGGGTGATTGCTGTGGACGCAGCGACGTTTAGGGATTCACAGCGGGGGTGCATGGGTATGGAAAGGAGGATATCACAAAGTTCGCGGGTTTTTTCTCGGATACCACGTCCTTCGTTGCCGAGGACAAAGACAGCTGCGGCGTCAAATGTTTCTTTGAGCATGGGTTGGGAACTTGTTTCATCAAGGCCGTATATCCAAAATCCTCGTTCTTTGAGATCGCGGAGCGTGGTGTTGATATTTCCTATGGCGACGAGGGGAATTCGGAATGTCATACCTGCTGATACTTTCACCACGGTCCCGGAGATTTGAGCTTGGCGATGTTCGGGAATGAGGATTCCTGCCACTCCAAACGCCGCCGCTGAGCGGATGATTGCTCCCACATTTTGAGGGTCTTCTATTTCATCAAGGAGGACGAGCGCGGTGTCGGGAGTAGCAGAAACGGTCTCTATGAATTCTCGATAATTCAGCATGATGTGTTCAGGGAGGATTTCCGCGATGACTCCTTGGTGATTAGCATCTTTTTCAATAAAAGGTGGTGACTTCGGAGAGAATTGCTGGATGGCGATACCTTGCGCGCGCGCAATATCGGCAAGAGAAGCTTGCTCTGATTCAGATACAAGAAAAAGTTTGCGCACGGACTGGGGCATTTCTCGGAGCGCTTCCGTCACTGCGTGAGTGCCATAGATGTATAATGATTCCTGAATCATAAATTATTAACTATAAGCATAAAGATTACACTGATATCGAAAGAATTGCAAGATTTCTTTATTCATGTTCTAATGAACTCACTATGAAACGTGGATCAAGCCAAGAGGGGAATAGCCGTAAGTTTTGGGATACGGAATACAAGAAAGCTCATCATTTGCGCCTTTCTCAGGCAGAAAGCGAAGACCTCGTTTCGTTTACGCGATTTCTTGAGCGTTCTACGGGGCGGAGGTTTTTGAACCCCATCGCGTCGGTCCTTGATCTCGGATGCGGAAATGGGCGCAACCTCATATATCTTTCACGTACCTACGGTATGCGTGGCGTAGGATATGATATTTCCAAGGAAGCAGTTGCCCAAGCACGCACGGCAAGTGAAGACCTCCCCCTTACCTATGGGGTGCAGTCAAGCGGTGAGGCGCTTCCTCTCGGTGACAAATCACAAACCATTGTGCTTGATATGATGGCGATGCACTTTCTTACAAAGGCGGAACGAGAAAGCCTTATCAAAGAGATTGCGCGGGTACTCAAGCCCGGGGGGTGGTTTTTCCTTAAAACATTTCTCCTTGATGAAGACGCGCATGCAAAGCGACTTCTCAGAGATCATCCCGCGGATGAACCGGGATCATACATTCATCCGGTGGTGCGTGTCGCGGAACACGTCTTTACCCAAGACGAGATTGTTGATTTACTCGGAGAACAGTTTGCTATCCACAAAATGGTAACCTCTCATCGTCATAAAGCCTTGGGCGCAAAACGACGCAGTATTTCCGTGTACGCGGAACGCCTCGCATAACTTGTATGACTGTGGAGGATTTTTTGAACACTATTCATGGGGAGGAGATTCTTCTCATCGATAAACCTCGCGGACTTGTGTCGTTTGATATCGTACGACGACTGCGCAAACTTCTCGGTGTGCGCAAGATTGGGTTTGCGGGGACGCTCGATCCTCGTGCCTCGGGACTTATGGTTGTGGGTGTAGGGGAGGGAACAAAAAAACTTCATGAGTACACCAAGCTTTCAAAAGTGTATGAAGCCGAAATCCTTATCGGCGAGTCTCGCACGACAGGAGATCTTGATGGAGAAATCGTTGCGTCTGTCCCCGTAGGAGACCTTTCTCGAGAACGTGTTGAAGAAGCCCTCGCAAAGCTCCAAGGCTCGCTTTTTCTCCCCGTTCCTCGATATTCAGCCATAAAACAAGGGGGTACAGCGCTGTATGCCAAAGCACGACGAGGTGAAGATTTTGAGGTACCCATAAAGCCCATGGAGGTGCGCGCGGTTTCTCTCAAGAGTATACGAAAAGAAGGGGATAGGGTGCGGATATGCGCTACCTTTGACGTAGGAAGCGGTACATACATACGATCACTTGCCGAAAAACTTGGAGAGGAACTCGGATACCCGGCAACTCTCGCTGAGCTTCGTCGCGTCAGCGTCGGAGATTTTTTGCTGAAAGACGCACTCCCTCTCCCATAGCATTTTCTCGCCATGGAAATGTAAATTTTTGTAAACTACATCACCTATAAAATCCTTCTGTTACTCACTTTCTTCACCAAGGGCGTTGCACTCAATTCATTTTCGTTGTCCAAGCATTTTTTGGGCACATATATTCTTGATTGAGAGGAGGAGGAAGTCTATAATGAACTTACAACTGAAATTACGCGTGGTTTGTTTGTCTCAAAGAGCCGGAAACGTTTCAGGTGTTGTTATTACTAACCTAGTGAAGTCTTCTTATGCCAATTATTGAAATCACGAAACGAAATGGGAGGGTCGTACCTTTTGATGCAGAAAAAATAACAAGTGCTCTTCGCAAAGCATTTCAAGCTTCTCATGAAGAAGTCGAAGATAGCGTACTTCACGATATCACTCGAGAGGTTGTGGCATCAGCCGAGGAGCGTTTTCCTGACCAAACCCCCTCTGTGGAGCGTATTCAGGACATGGTGGAGCTCGTTCTTATGGAAAAAGGCTACCTCAGTGTCGCAAAGAATTACATCGTATATCGCTATGAGCACACCAAAATCCGCACCGAGAAACAGGAAGAATTCATTGAGGCTCTTGAGACAAAAGGGTTTAAGGTAAAAACACGAAGTGGTAAAGAAGAAGACTTTTCTGAAGACAAGATCCTTGAGGCACTGAAAGAGTTTGTGTATGGATTTGAAGACACGATTGATCTAGACACCATTGTCGCGCAACTCAAGTTTGATCTCTATGAGGGGGTCACCACGACGGAGATTGAACGATCACTTATTCTCGTCCTCCGCTCAATGATCGAGCGTGATCCTGCGTATTCAAAGGTTGCCGCGCGCATGCTCCTCCATCGTATCTATCGTGACGTTTTTGGAAACTCTTATACAAAAGAGAGTTTGAAAAAAGACCATGAGAAACTCCTCAAGGAGAATGTCGCGCGTGCCATTAAAAAGGAATTTCTTGATCCTCGCATGAGCGAGTTTGATTTTGCAAAACTGGGAGCCGCATTTACTCCTGAGCGCGACGACCTCTTTGAGTACATGGGACTTGAGATTCTCTCGTCTCGTTATGTGATGGAGGACCCGGAAACACAAAAGACCATTGAGACTCCACAGATGTTTTGGATGCGTATCGCCATGGGACTTGCCCTCAACGAGCCAAAAGAAAAGCGCACCGATATCGCTCTTGAGTTTTATGAAGTACTCTCAAACTTTTACTACACCCCTGGTGGTCGCACCCTATTTCAGGCAGGTGCCCTCAAGGCCCAACTTTCAAACTGCTTCTTGAACGTTGTCCCTGACTCCCTTGATGCCATCTTTAAGTCCTTTTCCGACAATGCTCAGTATCTCAAATGGTCTGGAGGCACAGGGACCAGCTGGAGCAAAGTTCGCGCGACAGGTTCATATATCAAGGGCACGGGTGTGGGGTCTCAAGGTACCGTACCGTTCCTCAAAATCGCAAATGATATCAATATCTCTATCAACAGAAGTGGCAAGCGTCGTGGAGCAGGGTGTGTCTATCTTGAGACATGGCACCTCGATATCGAGGACTTCCTCGAGCTCCGCAAAAATACGGGGGATGAGCGTCGCCGTACCCATGATTTGAATACGGCAAACTGGATTCCTGATCTCTTTATGAAGCGCGTGCGAGCAAATGAAATGTGGACGCTTTTCACGCCGTCTGAAACACCTGATCTCCCGGAGATTTATGGTAAGGCGTTTGATGAACGCTATGAAGAGTACGAGCGCATGGCGGATCGTGGAGAGATTAAGCTATTCCGTAGGATCCCCGCTGCCGACCTCTGGAAGAAAATGCTTGCGATGCTTTTTGAAACGGGACATCCATGGATTACCTGGAAAGACCCAAGCAACATTCGTTCTCCGCAGGATCACGTTGGTGTCATTCACAACTCAAACCTCTGCACGGAGATTACGCTCAACACATCAGACGATGAGACCGCCGTATGTACTATTGGCTCTCTCAACTTCGCAAAGTTTGTAAACAACGGGAAGTTTGATACCGAGCTTGTTGCAAGCGTGACGAGGACAGCTATCCGCATGCTCGATAACGTCATTGACCTCAACTTCTATCCTACCGAGGACGCGCGTCGAGGAAACATGCGTCATCGCCCCGTGGGCTTGGGTATCCGCGGGTATCACGACGCGCTCTATCTTCTCGGTATTGATTTTGCTTCCGATGAAGCGCTCAACTTCGCTGACGAGAGCATGGAAGTCGTTGCGTACTATGCGATTTCGGCGTCCGCGGAGCTTGCGGAAGAAAAGGGTACCTACGAGACATACAAGGGTTCAAAGTGGGATCGTGGTATCTTTCCTCAAGACACGATAGAGCTCCTCGCAAAGGATCGCGGAGAAAAGATTGCGCTCCCTGCGGGAGGGAAGCTTGATTGGACGTCACTTCGCGCACGGGTAAAGAAGCACGGCATGCGCAACTCAAACACTATGGCGATTGCTCCGACGGCATCGACTGCAAACCTCGTGGGATGTATTCCTTGCGTGGAGCCAATCTATAAAAACATCTACGTAAAGAGCAACAAAGAAGGCGAATTCGTGGTGGTCAACAAGTATCTCGTAGAGAAGCTCAAGGAACTCAATCTCTGGAACACAGAGACACAAAGCTTGCTCAAGGTACACGATGGAAGCGTCCAGAATATCCCCGGTATCCCCGATGATGTAAAGCGTACGTTTAGAGAAGTGTTTGAGATTGACGGACGCTGGCTCATTGAGGCGGCGGCACGTCGAGGGCGCTGGATGGATCAATCTCAGTCTCTCAATATTTTCTACTCAGGAACCTCCGGAAAAGACCTTTCCGAGCTCTACTTCCTCGCATGGGAGCGTGGTCTCAAGACGACCTACTATCTCCGCACCCTCGGTGCGTCACAAGTTGAAAAAGCGAGTGTTTCCACAGCCTCGTACGGCTCAACCCACGTACGCAATGCGGTAGCCCCAGAGCAAACACAAGCAGGGAGGTCCGCTATTGATGCCGCCTTTTTGGCAAAAGTTGCCGCGGGAGAAGCGGTCGGTGTGTGTGAGTCGTGTGAAGCGTAATTATTAAATTTCTTTAACCATTCGTCCTATGCCCATTGCTAAAAATGCACAACCCGTCGATGTCAACAAGCGCCGTATTATCAACGGAGAAGATGCCGATGTGATGCAGCTCTATCCTATGCGCCATACCTTTGCGTGGGATGCGTATCAGATAGGAAATGCAAACCACTGGCTCCCTACGGAGATTTCTATGCAAAAGGATATCGAGCAGTGGAAGAGTACCACGGTATTGACCCCTGATGAACGTCAGGCGTTTGAGACCGTACTTGGCTTCTTTACCACCGCGGACTCTATCGCGGCAAACAACGTAGTTCTCGCGCTCTACAAGCACATCACGAGCCCCGAATGTCGCATGTACCTCCTCCGTCAGGGATATGAAGAAGCGATTCACACGCACGCATATCAGTACATCGTGGAGTCACTCGGTATGGACGAGAGCAAGATTTTCAACATGTATCGAGAGGTGGAAGCCATCTACAACAAAGACAATCTCGTCCTCTCTCTCAACGAGGGTGTCTTTGACCCCGACTTCAAGACAGGAACGCTTGAGAGTGACCAAAAGTTTCTTGAAAACCTTTGCGTATTCTCACTCATCCTTGAAGGGATTTTCTTCTACTCATCCTTTGCCGTGATGTTTGGATTTCAGCGTCAAAACAAGCTCACGGGAAGCGCGGAGCAGATTCAGTACATTATGCGTGACGAAAGTCAGCATTTGAACTTCGGTATCAACATGATTAATTCTATCAAGCAGGAGCAACCGGAGCTCTGGACCCCTGAGTTTCAAGCGCGCATTATTGACCTTGTGAAGCGCGCGGTAACCTTGGAATACACCTTTGCGACGACGGTATTCCCACGCGGTATCTTTGGTATGAATGCGCAGGGTTTCAAGCAATACATCGAGCATATTGCAGATCGTCGCCTCGAGCGCGTAGGACTCCCTGTTCAGTATCATTCAGAAAACCCGTTCCCATGGATGAGTGAAGCGATTGACCTCAACAAAGAAAAGAACTTCTTTGAGACCCGTGTGACTGAGTACAAGACTGGAGGAACGCTTAATTGGTAGTAGTCGAGATTTCACACCTTTAGCTCCGTATTTATCAGCGCATTTTAGATATTTTGTCTTGCTCACACCGCAAGTTTCTTTTCAGTGTTCACATCCTCAAAAGAAAAAATCCTCTTCAGGACTTTTTCTTTTCGTTCAGATACTCCGAACGACATTTAGACGGCGTTTTGAAATTTTTTAGTATCCACTAGATATGGTTGGTTCGTCTTCCCTTTGAAGGAGTGTAAGCGATGGTTCAGTTTCAGTTCCTTCGTTTACATAGAGCTCGCCATCTTTCTCAATTAACTTAACCCCATTTTTACTGTATTCTCCATTTTCCTGCACCACATCTTTATAATTCTCGACACTTACTTTTTTTGGTTGATTAAATGATTCAAATCCCATATATGTCAATATTATCTTATAATGCATTAATTATATCATATACTTTGCTCCGAATAGTCGACAACGTTCGAACGATCATTCAAAGCCAAAACGAATACATTTACATCCCAGACTTGAGCGCTTACGCGGTGAAATAATACTTACCCCACCCCGCGTCTCACTATTTCTCTCCTATGACGCTTTTGAACTTCCAAAACGTACTGCCACCTTCGCGAATAAGCGAATCTATCAAGGTGTAGGTGGTATTTTTCGTTTCATCGTTTGAGTAAAGGATATTCAGAGCTACAACCCATTCGTCGTCATACATGAATGGTAATCGCATTTTTCCGCCACGCACCCCGCCTTCCAGCAGATGTAAGCGGACAATCTCCAATGTATCCTTGGCATTGGCCTTGGCCAATTCAACAATACCCTTAACAAGGGCGTAATCCCATTCCAAGAAGCCAGCTGTTTTTTCTAAGGTCTTTTTGGCCATTTCAGCCAGCCACGACGGATCAAACACTTTTTTATCCGTATGCATCCAAAAACCGAAATCCGCGAATATTTTACCGTCATCATGATTTTCAATCGCCCATTTCCAAAAATCAACCAATCTTTGTCGGCATTGAGCGTTTTTGGACAATAGATCCTTGGCTTGAGCGTTATCGCCGGAAACGAACATTCTCCCTATAAAACTGACAAATTCAGCCTGTCTCTCAACATCCTTGCCTTTTTCCCAAAACTTTTTGAACAACGGATCATCAAACCCGAATTTCGGACAATAAAACATGAATGCCAATGCCAAATGCACGGCAAGCCCTTCATCAGGCTCTTTGAAATGCCTACGAGCCTTATCCTCCGCACCCTTCAGAAAAAGACCTCTTTCATATAGGGCTTGAAAATTCTTGTCGAGAAAAATCTCTTCATAGAGATTATTCGCGAGATATCCTTCCCACGAGGCAAGGTACAGATGACGCTTTTCCGATTCTTGCGGGAATATTTGTGGCAATAAACCGCAAATCCAATCTCGATCTCTAAAGTAAAATGAAGCGATATAATGCCCGAACATAAACATTATTGCGCGCGTATTCTCGGCTTTCAAAATTTTCTCATACAGAGCTTTAACATCCTTATCAATTTTGATTCTATCTGTTTTAGCGAATTTTTTGCCGTCCTGATACACAAATAATACAAAAGACTGGAACGCTCGCCCTCGCACCGAATTGATGGCCATTGTAAACGGATCTGTCACTAAATACTCCTCCTTTTCGCCCGCCAATCGGGTTTTGGATTTTGCGGTTTCCAACTCTTCATCCTTCGGTTCTGGATCGGGATAAGAGAGTAGGAATTCATGAATATTAAGCAGTTTATCGCGGTGTTCGGTGAAATCCAGTAAAATCCTTCCTTGTTTTTCATTCAGCAATTCTTGCAAAACATCGCTTACAGCAGACAAAACACCAGTCCAATTGGCGAGCCACGCATCATAGGTTTCTCGATCTCGTTTTTGGGAATCAAAAGCTATGGATTTCCCAGAATCCGCCATCAAAATCAAAGTGTCGATCAATTCGCCCCATTGAAAAGCATCCGCCTGCAAATTATCTCCACGGATCGCTTCCTGAACGCCTCTGAAAAAGGAATATGAATAATGTTCGTCAAGAGTATCCCTTTGAAAGAATAATTTTGAATTAGCGACATAATCAGCCAATCTTTTGGCAATATCTGCGCGCAATTGAGACCCGACACCCTCCGCATTCAACGGATTAAGAAAATCTTCATACGAGTTTTGTTTTGCCAACACCGCCGGTTGCCACTCATTTTTCAGTTTTTCAACGATGACGGGGATTTCAAGGTTGCCGAATTCGTCTTGAGAAATGGCTCGAATTGACAGAGAAAACTTTTAACTTCGCCACTTACGCGCGTACCGCATTTTTGAAAGCGAATGAAATGGGCAAAGCGGGGTTAGAACTGAAGAAAGAAATCTTGCTCGCAATCGGAAAAACGCCGACAATGAGGGACGGAAAGCTGACGATCGAGCCGAACGACTGGTTGAAAGAGATCAAAAAAGAGTATCCCGCACTTGAAAAGGAATACCTTGGGTTAGAACCGACGATTAACGGCTTAAATAAACGTGAAAACCGAGCTTTAGGCTCGGTTCATACACGATGGCTCCC
>CAYWES010000006.1:0-37837 GCA_964457625.1 uncultured Candidatus Saccharibacteria bacterium | reverse complement strand
ATCAGATTTGGCAAAATGATTTCAAAAGTTTGCGAAGGTTTTAATTCGGGAGCCAAGAAACTAGATACGAACTCATTTTTTGAAGATGAGAGTGTTCGCTCGCCCAGCCCCGCCATTGGCGGGGCTGGGCTTCGCTCCGCGAGGGCAACGCCCTCGCTTTGGCGGGAAATGAAGCGGATTTTAATGCTTTCGGAGGAATCAATTTTTTCTTTTTTAAAAACTAATAATATAAATTTATGAATATGAAAAATTGCGCCATTTATACTCGTGTTTCAACCGATAACCAAGCGGAAAAAGAATTTTCTTCTTGCGAAGCGCAAGAGCAGAAAATCCGGTCGTTTATAGCAAGTCAGAATGATTGGCAGGTTTTTAAAATTTACAACGACGCCGGATTTTCTGGCGCAAGCATAGAGCGCCCTGCTTTACAGGAACTAATTGCGGATTTGAAAAAAGAAAAAATTAATGTGGTTTTGGTCTACAAAATTGATCGGCTCACTCGTTCACCGAAAGATTTTTACCAACTGATTGAATTTTTTGAGCAAGCAAAAATTGATTTTATTTCCATTACGGAAAGATTTGATACTTCCACGCCCGCCGGAAGGTTGCTTCGCAACATTATGCTTACTTTTTCGCAGTTTGAAAGAGAGCTAACCAGTGAGAGAACAAAAGACAAAATGTTAGAGCGCGCGAAAAAGGGGCTGGCAAACGGCGGGCTTACTCCCTTCGGTTACACACGACAAGACAAAAAACTTATCCCGCACCCGAAAGAATCGGAGGAAATAAAATCAATTTTTGAAACTTATATTGAAACTGGTTCAACGGCGAAAACCTACCAAATGTTGAAGGAGAAAGAAGTGAAAAATAAATTAGGTAAAAATTTCTCCAAAACAAATATCAGCCATATTTTGCGAAATGTTATCTACATAGGCAAGGTTTTGCACAATGGCGAAATTTATCAGGGTATTCATAAGCCGATAATTTCGGAAGAAATTTTTGCCCTTGCTCAAAAAATTCATAAGGAAAAACGGAAAAATTTTAGAGTGTACAAAAATTTTCTGTTCGGCGGACTTATAAAATGCGAGGAGTGCGGCTCAAATATGACTTCTTGTTTTACCAATAAATATATTGCTGGGAAATTAAACCGATATTATTACTATCGTTGTACCGCCACGATGAAACACGACTGGCAAGCTTGCTCGGTAAAACAAGTGTCCGCCGAACGATTGGAAGATTTTTGTCTGGAAAATTTAGAGCGCATTTCGATTGATAAAAATTATGTTGATAACCTCGTTTTTCGGCTCAATAACGACAATCAATCACCCCTCCGCGCTGGATACGAACTAACGGACGGATGCTCTAAATTTTCCGCCGAAAGCATTTCGGACACTCTAAAATTTTTCCTTAGCGGACTCAAAACCACCAAAGGAATTGAAAGAAATCTTTTTACTAAAAAGTTTCTTTCAAACATTTTCTATTCCTCCGAAAGCATTAAAATCCGCTTCATTTCCCGCCAAAGCGAGGGCGTTGCCCTCGCGGAGCGAAGCCCAGCCCCGCCAATGGCGGGGCTGGGCGAGCGAACACTCTCATCTTCAAAAAATGAGTTCGTATCTAGTTTCTTGGCTCCGGCGGTAGGATTCGAACCTACGACCAATGCGTTAACAGCGCACTGCTCTACCACTGAGCTACACCGGAATATGAAAATCATAATAGCAAATTGAGGATAAAATGCAAAGAGGGCTGGGAGCGTCACATGTTATAATCCGTATATGTATATCCGCGTGATTGTCACCCCCAAGGCAAAGAAAGAGGTATTCAAAGTCCTTCCCAACGGAACATTCTCTATTGCCGTCAAAGAGCCGGCTGAGCGCAATCTGGCGAACCGCAGAGTCCTTGAGCTTGTTGGTGGGCATTTCGGTATCAATCCCAAGCAAATCCGTATCATTTCAGGGGTTCATGGGGGAGGGAAATTGCTCAGTATTCCCGATACGGCAGAGGACTTTCACGGGAGCATTTCTTGAGGTATACTGGATGTATGCAGATTAAAATAAACGCAGTGAATATTGAATTAACAGATGCGATTCAGTCGTATGTTGAGGAGAAGATTCAAGGTGTGGGGAAGTTTGTGCGCGCGAACGAGCATGAGGTTCCTCTTGCTGAGATTGAGATTGGCAAGACGAGCAATCATCATCGATCGGGGGACATCTTTCGCGCCGAGGCGATTCTGACCCTTCGTGGCAAGACGCTCCGTGCTACCGCGGAAAAAGACGATCTCTATGCTGCGGTTGACGAGCTTCGCGAGGAGCTTGTCCGCAGTGTGACGACACGCGAAGGAAAGGAGCGCACACTCTTTCGCAAAGGAGCACAAAAGATTAAAAACCTCTTACGATTTGGAAAGTAACACTCTTATGAAAGCACCTTATGTTATTTTGAGCGTTGTTATTATCGGCATTATTCTTATTACGGTGTGGATTTCGGGACGCACTTCGGACACTCCATTACCACCAATTACTATGCCGACAGAATTATTAACACCAACACAAACTATTCCTATGACCACCGCAACCATTACGACAAACAAAGGCATTGTTACGCTTGAACTTTTTGACGCACAGACACCTAATACGGTTGAGAACTTCAAGAAGCTTGCCGGAGAAGGATTTTACGACGGCACACGATTTCATCGCGTGATTAAGGGCTTTATGATTCAGGGAGGAGACCCACTCTCAAAGGACCTCGCGCAAGAAGCATATTGGGGGACAGGTGGTCCGGGGTACAAGTTTGATGATGAGATTACTCCCACAAACAAGAACGACATCGGCACCATCTCTATGGCAAACGCGGGACCCAACACAAACGGCAGTCAATTCTTTATCAACACCGCGCCAAACAATTTTCTTGATACGAAGCACACCGTCTTTGGAAGGGTGGTATCGGGTATGGAGGTGGTGACGGCAATAGAAGACGTACCTACCAATCAAATGGATCGCCCGCTTGAGGAAGTGGTCATCCAATCGATTGAGATTAAATAATTTCTCTGCGGTTCAAATCAAAAAGCCCGCTTGTCTCAAGACAAGCGGGCTTTTTGATTCTCTTATCGTTTCCCTCGCAAGAAGTCCGTGTACGACATCTCTTTTTTCCCTTCGGGGATTACGTTTAGAGGAGTGAATACACCATCTTTGTATTCGGCATCGGTGATGACAACGCGAATCTCGCGCCCGTTGTAGTTTTCAAGAGCATACAATCGTGGCCAAGATGAAAATGCGCAAAATTTTCGATACAGCTCTTCCGGATTTTCTCCCAATGAAACACGACCGCTCTCTTTCGTAATCTTTTTGGTGAAGGTCGCCTGAGCGTGATTTTGAGGTGTGGGGGTAATGTTGCCCGCAATCCATGCAGGGATGGTTTTTGCAAGAAGTGCTCCACCAAGGGTACCAAGAATAGTCTCCAGCTCAGGCGCTTTTGGTGGCCAGTTTGGGATTGTGATTTTTTCAACCGCGACGATAGGTCCATGGTCAACTTCTTCATCGATTTGCATTATCGTGACCCCTGTTTCGTGCGCAGAGCCTATAGGAATGTCTTCAAGAATTGCGCTCTGGATAGGAGAGGGTCCTCGGAGTTTGGGAAGGAGGGAGGGGTGTACATTGAGCGTGCCACGACGAGGCGTGTCGAGAATGGTGCGGGGAATTATTTTTCCATACGAAACAACGACAAATAAATCCCAATCAACACCAAGGGTTGAACGAAACTCTTCAGATTTTATTTCCGTTGGCTCAAGCGTGGGAATATTGTGCGCGTCAGCCCAGAGTTTGACCTCGCTGGGGGCGAGGACGAGTCCGCGCCCTTTTGGTTTTGGGGGAGCGGTAATGATAAGGGTAGGGAGGATTCCCGTACGTGCCATTTCCTCAAGAACGATGACAGAAATGTGGGAGGTTCCCCAGAATGCGATTTTTGATGAATGCATAAAGGATTATCGGCTTGCTTGTTGGCGGATTTCTTCCTGCTCCTCGGGGGTAAGGGTCTCAAGGTTCCTCGCGGTATCAATAAAAAGAATGCCGTTTAAGTGGTCGGTTTCATGTTGGAAAATTTGCGCCATGAGCCCGCTTCCTCCTCGGACAAACTTTTTCCCCTGTTCATCATATGCTTCAATAGTCGCCTTTTCCGCGCGAGGGACTTCTCCATAGAGCCACCGCACCGAGAGACATCCTTCTGAAAGCCAGTGCTTCTTGCGGGAGAGTTTTGTGATAACGGGATTGATGCACACAATATCTTCAAAAACCTTCGGAGCATCGTCCTCCTTGCTTCGTGTGCCTTCGTGTTCTATTTCAAAAACTCTATGAGAAATGACAAAAATACGAAGCGGTACGCCAATCTGTGGCGCAGCAATCGCGACGCCGTCGGGCTCTTTTTCCAGAGCCACTTTCATATCCTCAATAATTTTTTTGAGTGTGGCTCCTCCGAAGTCTTTTGGGTTAACGGGTTCCGCGAGTGTGCGGAGTACAGGAGCATCCTGTCCAAGTATGTGCCTCATATGATTATGTTACTATAGCGTAAAATGCCTTTTTTTGAAAGGTAACAAGAGACCTAGATGAGGCTGTCAGGGTTTATTTCTACGGCGTGTGTTTTTGGCAACGCGCGGAGCTTTTCAACCAGTGGGTGGTTGGGAGACCAAGACTTCTCGGGGAGTTTTATCAAAAGGTGCATACGGTATTCTTTATTTTGTCCCTTGGTCCGTGTGGGCGGAACAATCGGCGCATACTCCTTGAGGTATTCTTGTAAGCGAGTCATTTCCTCGATGATTTTCCCTTGAGGGGCATGCACGGTTACCTTGATGATGGTACTAAAGGGAGGATACAAAAATTGCTTTCTCAACGTAATCTCTGTTTCTAAAAAAGCGTTTAATTCACCGGACAGCGCTTGTGTGACGGTGCTCGTATCATCCATCCTTGTTTGCACGAGGAGTGTTTGAGAGGTCTTTTCTCGAAGGGAAAGCAGGAGTGCGAAAATACGTTCACTCATGCGAATGTCGGGAATTGCACATAGGGCGTCCAAAGAAACGACGAGCGTGTGATCAATGGACTCAAGGTGGGGGACAATCATGGGCGTCGCGATTACGATTGGTCCCTGCGACGATTCCTGCGCGTGATAGATTTTTGCAAGAATCTTTTTCATCGCTGATGGGGTGGAGATATGTTCACCGTCAATAATGAAGCATGGCCTCTCGGGAAAGCGCGAAGAAATCTCTTCTTGTATGCCTTCTGTACCAATTCCCATTCCTTCGAGACGCCAGCTTTGGCATACGGGGCACCGCTCGTTTAGGTTTTCCTCAGGGGAACGCATCGCCCCGCATCCATGACAAGAAAATATACGGCTTTTGTTTGAGAGGAGGTGAATCACCAAAGGGTTTCCACACGTGGTGCAACAAATCGTCGTACCGCAATCCCCACAACGAGTTATGGGTGAGAGGCCTGTTCGTGCTGTGAGAAGAAGGGATACTTCTTTTGTATTCGTTGTTTTGTCGAGAATTTCGCGTGCTTCTTCAGAGAGGACGACAAAGGTTCGGTTGCCCGTTTTTTCACGGATGCGTTGTTCTTCTTCACGAGGGTTGATGACGTGTGTTGAGAGGGTGCTCTGGGGGTCTAGGTGCGCACGAGAAAAAATTCTCCCAAACTCGCGCATCTCTCCCTTTTTTAAACGAACATGTGTTTCCGGGCGGAGGATGGGCGCTCCCATGATAATTTCAGCGCCTATTTCTTGAGCGATATATTCTGTCGCAATGCGGAGGTCAATTGTAGGAGAAGAAATTGTTTTCCATGAACGCGCGTGTTCCTCGTCGATAATGATGGTACTCCATTGCCGAGGGAGGGAGAGGTAAGGGGTTGTGCCTACTACGAGAATTGCGTGCGGTTCTTTTTCTACGCGACGCCAGAGGTCAATCATTTTCTTTTTGGTGAGAAAACTCCCGCAAGAATATGTGTAAGCCTCTATCCCATGTGAAAGCATGTTTGTGACCCGTTCTACATCAGTCGTGGTGGGAAGGCAGACAAACACAGATTCACCACGTGCGAATGACTGTCGTATGAGTTGCTGATAGTATTCAAGGCGCGTCGTGGTAGATGCCTGTATGGCGCGAGGGAGGGGGATTGTCTTGCTCACGTGTTCTTTTGGGTGCTTGGGGTCGGGGAGCGCGTGGTCGAGGTATGCATCGAGAATGGGTTTGGGGATGAGAGAGATAAGCGTTTCCCCAAAATGTGATGCGTGATATGAGGAAATCTTTTGCACTGCGCGTATGAATGCGCTGCTCCAAAGCATACGCTCACGCACAGTACCAATTTTTTTTAATGCAAATTCTTTTGATTTAATAAGTGATTTTGACGTGTGTGCATCATGCGCTTCGAGGATGAGTGCCGGGATCTCTCGGTTGCGCACGGGAACGGTGATGATTCCCCCTTGGCGCGGTTTTTCTTTGGAGAAATAGGTGAGCTTGTCGTGGGGGAGTCCGCGGACAATAGGAGCGACCGTAAGGATATACATACGTATAGTATGCCCGACACAATCAAAAAAGAAAACCGCACCTGCCAGACAATGTATTACATCACACGTTGTGTATTTGGCAAACAATGGGCACGCATAGTAAGATACCCATTATCTATGAGCACGGCACTAGTTATTGAAGGGTTGGGGGGTGAAAAAAAACTACACGGCACCCTGCGCGTAAGGGGAGCAAAAAATGCAGCACTCAAGGCGCTTGCCGGGGCGATTCTTTTTCGTGATGAGGTAACCTTTCTCAATATTCCTGAAATTGGCGACGTACAGAAAATGCTCACCCTTTTGGCGGATCTCGGTGCTACGGTAGACCGCAAAGATGCGGGCACCTATACGATTAAGGTGCCACAGCAGGCGACAGGGAAACTGTCAGAGGAAATCGCAACGCGCATGCGTGCGTCAGTCGTACTCACGGGACCACTGCTTGCGCGCTGGGGGGAAGCAATCTTCCCGCATCCCGGAGGGTGTATTATTGGTGCCCGCCCCGTTGACCTTTTTATAGAAGGATTTAAAAAAATGGGAGCAGATGTCACAGAGAAAAGTGACTTATATGTGGTGACTGCTCCAAAAGGTCTTCGTGGCGCCGAGCTTTTTCTCAAGAATCAGAGTGTGACCGTGACGGAAACATTTATGATGGCGGCAGTCCTCGCAAAGGGAACCACGGTGATAAAAAATGCAGCTATGGAGCCCGAGATTGTGAACCTCGCGGAGTTCCTTGTTTCTGCAGGAGCAACCATTGTAGGGGCGGGGACTCCCACCATTACCATTGAGGGAGGAGACCTCCTTTCAGGAGAACATGCTTCTTATACGACGATGCCTGACCGTATTGAAGCGGGGAGCTTCCTTGTCCTCGGGGCGCTTACGGCAAAGGAGCTTCGTATTACGCACTGCAACCCTCTTCACCTTGAAGCACCCATTGAGCTCTTGAGAAGCGCGGGGGTTTCCGTTGAGACAACTGAAACGGAGATTGTTGTACGCGCGCCTACGGAGGGGTTTCGCGCGGTTGATATGAAGACTCATGAATACCCCGGCTTCCCCACAGATCTCCAAGCACCGTTTACCGTTTTTCTTACCCAAGCAGAGGGAGAGAGTAGGGTATTTGAGACAATATTTGAAGGGCGTTTGAACTATACCGAATCATTGGTAGGAATGGGTGCGCGTATTACTATGATGGACCCTCATCGTATTATTGTTCATGGTCCGTCGCCTCTCCGCGGGAAAAAACTCACCAGCCCGGACCTCCGTGCGGGGCTTGCGTTTGTGATTGCTGCGGTGGTTGCAAAAGGGCGCTCGGTCATTCATAATGTGGACACTACGATTGACCGAGGCTACGAAGATATCGAGGAACGCCTTAAGAGTATTGGCGTTTCTGTGACTCGTGTGAGCAACACACAGGAGCCTCTTCTTCCATAATTACTATGTCATTTTTTGTACGAAAACTTGGTATTGATCTCGGCACGGCGAATACACTCGTGTTTATTCCCGGAAAAGGAATTGTGCTCAATGAGCCTTCCGTTGTCGCGGTTGATCAGCAGACGAATAAGGTTGTTGCGGTAGGTATTGAAGCAAAGCAAATGATCGGTCGTACTCCCGACAATATCGTTGCGTATCGCCCTATGAAGGATGGTGTCATTGCAAACTATCGTGTGACAGAAGCGATGATCCGTCACTATATCGGCAAGGCGCTCGGAAAGTTTAATATTTGGAAGCCTGATGTGATGGTTTCCGTTCCTGCAGGAGTCTCTTCGACAGAACGTCGCGCGGTGATTGAGGCGACACTCAAAGCGGGAGCAAAGAACGCCTACATTGTGAAGGAGCCGATTCTTGCGGCGATTGGTGCCGGAATCCCCATCTATGAAGCATGTGGACATATGATTGTTGATATTGGAGGAGGTACGACGGATGTGGCGGTGATTTCTCTTGGCGGTATCGTGGCTTCCACTTCGGTGAAGTGCGCGGGGAACAAAATCGATCACGCCATTGCAGATTTTATTAAAAAGACGTGTAACCTTGCTATCGGAGATCGGACTGCCGAGGATATAAAAATGCGTATAGGTTCAGCAGAGCCTATTGATGATGAGCTCCTCCTCACTATTAAAGGACGTGATTACGTCACAGGGCTTCCTCGTACGGTTACCGTCTCAACAAATCAGATTGTTAAAGCCATTGATCGTGAGCTTCGCGAAGTGGTACGCGCGATAAAAGATGTTCTCCAAGAGACACCACCTGAGCTCGCAGCTGACATTATTGATAAAGGGATTATCATGACAGGTGGTTCATCTCAGCTCCGCAATCTTCCCAAGCTCGTCGAGCGTCTCACGGGAGTAAAGGCGGTCCTTGCTGAAGATTCTCTCTATTGTGTCGCAAAGGGGACAGGTATTGCCCTTGAGCACCTTGATACCTACAAGAAAAGTATTCTGACAAAAAAATAGTTTTTCTTTGGATTGGGGTGTGCGCACATCATACATACTATGGAATCCTTGAAACAACAACTAGAGACGGGAGAGGGACTCCACCATGCATACATGCTTTCCGGAGACCGCGAAGAAAACCTTGAGTTTCTCGAAAAGGTTCTTCGGGGAATGTTCGGAGGCTCTCTCTCAAGCAATCCTGACGTAAGAATTTTCTCCGCTCCCTCAATGGGAGTTCTTGATGCACGCGAGTTCGCGTCTCTTGATGCACGCGCATCCTTTGAAGCAGAAGAAGGAAAAAAGTTTTTTCTCATCTCGACAGGTGCCATAACCCACGAGGCGCAGAATGCTCTCCTCAAAGTTTTCGAAGAGCCTCGAAAAGGAACACACTTCTTTCTTTTGATTCCTCAAGCAAGCCACATTCTTCCCACGCTTCGATCGCGCGTAGTCCATATAGAGGGGAGAAAGAAAGCATCTGATCAAGAGTCTGCACAGGAATTTTTAAAAAGCTCTCTTGAGAAGCGTTTTGCATTGGTAAAAAAACTTACAGAACCAAAGAAAAAAGGAGAGCCCCTTGATCGAGAAAAGGTTATGGTGTTTATAGAAAATCTTGAAAGAGAGCTTTCGGGAGGAGAGCGGGGCCCTTCCTTTGCGTCTATAATGAAGGAATTTTATATGGTGAAACAGTCTTTTGCCTCGAGAGGATCTTCTCCCAAAATGCTTCTTGAACATCTGTCCGTAGTGCTTCCTCTTGGTTGAATTCGGTGTCTTCTTTTGATACTATACGGCTCATATGAGTTACGATTTTTCCATATTACAAAAGGGTGGTCAGCGGATTACTGAACAGCTTTCCCGAGACATTTCCAGTATTCATACGGGAAGAGCGAGTGTTGCTATTCTTGATGGAGTGTCTATTGAGTCGTATGGATCACGTCTCGCCATTCCTCACGTCGCCACCATAGCGACCGAAGACGCGCGCACCCTCCGTATTGTTCCTTGGGATAAATCAAACAGCAAAGAGATAGAGAAGGCGATAAACACTGCCGATCTCGGAATCTCGGTGTCTGTTGACGATGCAGGACTTCGTGTCTTTTTCCCTCCGCTTACGACAGAGCGACGTATGATGTTTGTGAAGATTGTGCGCGATAAAGTCGAAGACGCTCGTGTCGCCTTGAAGGGTGAGCGAGAGAAAACAAAGCAAGATATCGTGGCCCAAGAGAGAGAAGGACTCATGAGCGAGGATGATAAAAATGCCGCTCTCGAAGAAATGCAAAAAATCGTTGAGACCCTCAACACCTCTTTTGAAACTGCAGGGAAAAAGAAAGAACAAGAAATTTTGAGTGAATAATATTCATGTCCATTGTTCTTTTTATTGTCATTCTCGCCGTTCTCATTTTTGTGCATGAGCTCGGGCACTTTCTCTCTGCAAAATTATTTGGGATACGTGTTGATGAATTTAGCCTAGGGTTTCCTCCTCGTATTTGGAAAAAGAAATATGGCGAAACAACGTACTCTGTGGGAGCGTTCCCTATCGGAGGGTTTGTAAAAATTTTTGGAGAAGACGCGGAGGATTCTGTATCCAACGAAACTGACCGTTCTCGGCACTTCAGTTCAAAGCCACATTGGGTGCAAGGGATTGTTATCAGCAGTGGAGTATTCTTTAATATACTCCTTGCGTATCTCCTCATCTCCTTTGGGTTTATGATAGGGGTTCCATATTCCGCGGATAACCCCACGCTTGGCGCGCACGTAGTGGATGCCCACCTCACCGTAGAATCTGTATACGAAGGAAGCCCCGCTTTTAAGGCCGGTATCACGCCGGGGGATAGAATTCTTGAGCTTGCTTCCGGAGAAGAACTTCTTACGCACCCTACTATTGCAGAATTGCAAGAATTTGTGGGAACTCAAGAGCACGATATTCTTCTTACCTATGAAAGGCACGGCGCGACCCATGTTGCCGTAGTAACTCCGGAGACATCTCTCCTTTCCGAGACACCCGTGATAGGAATATCCTTGAGCAACAGAGGAATCCTCAAACTCCCCATGCATGAAGCACTTTTGGTAGGATTTTCTACAACGGTGAGTGTCACAAAAAATACCTTTGTGGGTATCGTCACATTCCTCACCTCATTGGTTCTCGGAGATGCACGCTTTAATGACATATCGGGACCTGTCGGGATCGTGAGTGTTGTGCATGACGCGGCGCTTTTAGGGAGCGCGTATATCATATCTCTGGTTGCGCTTATCTCAATCAACCTTGCCATCATCAACCTCTTGCCATTTCCCGCACTTGATGGGGGGCGCCTACTATTCATATTTATTGAGTCAATGAAAGGGTCTCCGCTTAAACCTGTTGTTGCCAACGCCCTCAATAGCCTAGGCTTCCTCCTCCTCATTCTCCTCATGGTCGTCGTAACCTATCACGATATTGTAAAGCTTATTGTAGGGTAACGATGATTAGAGAAATGTAAAAAGGGTGTCACGCTTTGCGTGACACCCTTTTGGGGTTTTGTGCTTCATTCATCAGCATTCGGCAACGTCGATATTGAAACGTTCTCGCCGAGGACGCTTTTTGAGACGACGTTTATAGTCACCCAGGAAAAAGCTAAACTGAGAACGAGGATCCACATCGCAATGAATGAGCCAACGGCATCAACCATCCTTTCGTCTGTGCGCTGGAGGTATACTCCAAACGCTATGCCAACTATGCTTGTAAACGAGAATAGTAAAAAGACAACCATTCCATGAAATTCATAAAATACGTTACCCATAATTCCTCCACGTTGTTTGTTGTTATTGAGGGTGCTGAATCTTCCGAGCTTATAGTGTCATATTTAACTACAAAAGTCAATATATTTGGCGCCCCTGTGTTTTTAGGGTAAGATACATGCACATATGCGCCAAAGCGAACTTTTCACCAAAACACGCAAAGAAGCACCTGCTGACGAGGTTTCCAAGAACGCGGAACTCCTCATTCGTGGAGGATTTATTTACAAGGAGATGTCCGGAGTGTATTCGTATCTTCCGCTTGGTTTGCGCGTCTTCAAGAAAATTGAGGGAATCATTCGTGAAGAAATGAACAAGATCGGAGGAGAAGAGGTGACCCTCACGTCGCTTCAGGAGCGGACTACATGGGAGCCGACCAATCAGTGGGATGACGCGGAGGTGGATATTTGGTTTAAAACAAAGCTCAAGAACGACACAGAGCTCGGTCTTGCGGTGACGCATGAGCCACCTATCACACGGCTCATGAAAGATTTCATTCATTCGTATCGAGACTTGCCACGCGCGGTATATCAGTTTCAAACAAAGTTTCGTAACGAGCTCCGCTCAAAGTCGGGGATTATGCGTTGTCGCGAGTTCGTGATGAAAGACCTCTATTCATTTTCACGAAACAAGTCCGAGCATGATGTCTTTTATGAAAAAGTAAAACAAGCGTACCTCTCTATTTTTAAGCGTATCGGTATTGGTGAATCGACATATCTCACCTTTGCTTCGGGCGGAATGTTCTCTCCTTTTTCGCACGAGTTTCAAGCGATAACCGATGCCGGCGAAGATGTTATTTATATTGATGAATCAAAAAATATCGCCATAAACAAAGAGGTATATACGGATGAAGTAATCCAGGAACTCGGCCTCAACAAAGAGGCGCTCGTGGAGAAAAAGGCTGTGGAGATTGGGAATATTTTCACGCTTGGAGAACGTTTTTCTTCAGCCCTCGGGTTGGCTTTCACGGACGAGAATGGTGAGAAGAAAAATGTGTTTATGGGGAGCTATGGTATCGGCATAGGGCGCGTTATGGGTGCGGTTGTTGAGATTTGCTCTGATGAGCAGGGGGTTGTTTGGCCCCGTGCTATCGCGCCGTTTGCGGTGCATCTTGTGGAGATTTCTTCGACGGATCCTTCCATTCGTCGCGAAGCGGAGATGGTATATCGTGAGCTCGTCGCGGCGGGTATTGAAGTTCTCTGGGATGATCGCGACGCGCGTCCCGGAGAAAAATTTGCCGACAGTGACCTTATCGGTATCCCTGTTCGTGTGGTGGTTTCTGAAAAATCTCTCAGACAGGGGAGTGTGGAGGTAAAAAATCGCGCAACGGGGGTCGTGACCATGGTCGATCGCGCAAGCATCTCAACGTATTCTTTTTAATGTACTATGTTCCAGAAATTTTACGAACTTTTTTCCAACGACATCGGTATCGACCTCGGTACCGCAAACACCCTCGTATACTTGCGTGATCACGGTATCGTCATCAACGAGCCTTCGGTAGTCGCGGTCAATCAAAAAACAGGTACGGTGGTTGCCATCGGCGCGCAAGCAAAGCAGATGCTTGGTCGTACGCCGGGACACATCGTCGCGGTACGCCCGCTCGTTGATGGGGTTATTTCAAACTTTGAGGTTACGGAAGAGATGCTCGCGTATCTTATCGGCAAAGCAAACCGTATTTCTAAAAAAACCGTACGTCCTCGAGTGGTGATTGGCGTACCCTCGGGGATTACGAGTGTTGAAGTGCGCGCTGTCTATGATGCTGCAAAAAATGCAGGAGCTCGTGAAGTACACATCATCGAAGAGCCTATGGCGACCGCTATTGGAATCAAACTTCCCGTAATGGAGCCGGTAGGGAATATGGTTATTGATATTGGCGGGGGTACGACCGATATCGCCGTCATTTCTTTGGGAGGAATTGTCCGATCAAAAAATATTCATATTGCGGGGGATCGCCTCAACAACGATATTATCAACTACGCACGTGATGAGTTTCGTGTACTTATCGGCGAGCGCACCGCCGAGAGCGTAAAGATTGCGGTTGGCTCCGCAATCAGAGGGTCAAGTCCTATGGAGGCGATTATCCGCGGGCGCGATTTGGTGACGGGTTTGCCGAGAGAGGTGGTAGTAACGGATAGCGATATTCGTGAGGCGCTCGGCTCCTCGCTCACACTTCTCATTGAAGCGATAAAGGAAGTCATTGAAACCACTCCTCCGGAAGTGCTTTCTGATGTCATGAGCAGAGGGGTTATTTTAGCGGGAGGAGGCGCACTGTTGCGCGGTCTCGACCAAGCCCTCTCGCAAGCTCTCTCTGTGCCTGTGTATGTCGCCAACGATCCCCTCACCGCCGTTGCGCGTGGTGCGGGAATCGTGCTTGAGCAGCTAGATGAGTTCCGAGAAGTTTTGATTGAACATGAAAATGACTTACCGCCGCGTTAATATCGAAACACGTCGTCGTACACTGCTTTTGATCGGTGTGCTGTTTGTGGGCGCGGTGGTGCTCCTCATTTCCCCCGTTCGTGGGTCTATTGGTCGCGTTATCTATACCACCGCGCCCACGCTTTGGGATTTTGGAGGAGATGTTGGCATGGCATGGCATGCATTTTGGGGAAGCTTTCATGAGCGACAAGATCTCGTTCTACAAAACAAAGCTCTTGAAGATCAGGTGAATCGCATGGCGGCCCATGTCCTTGACCGCAATGTTCTTGCTGAGCGGGTGCTTGAATTGGAAGGTGTCCTGGGGCGCGCTGAATACCAGAAGCATCTCCCTGCTCGTGTTTTAACACGACCGGGTTCAGGATGGTATGACACATTTATTGTTGATCAAGGAAAGAATGCGAGTGTTGCCGAGGGGGATACGGTCGTTTATTCAGGATCAGTACTCATAGGATACGTTGCCGAAGTATATCCTACGTCTTCAAAGGTGTTTTTGTATTCGAGCCCGGGGAGAGAAACATCGGTTCTTCTTGGTTCTACAAAAACTCCCGGCACCGCGGAAGGGCGAGGTATGGGAAATTTTCTCGCCCACGTACCCCAAGGAAACAATCTCCTTGTTGGTGACCCGGTGCGTCTTCAGGGGAGTGACCTCTTGCTCGGGTTTGTGGGCACCATTCGCGAAGAACCGACAAAACCATTCACAGAGATACTTTTTCGTCTCCCCGTGAATATAGCAGAAATGGACGTTGTTGAGATTTTGATAGGGATATAATTATAATCAACATGACTCCTATGAAACGTATACTTTCCACACTTTTTCTTTTCATTGCCCTTCTTTACCTCCCATGGTGGCTTCTTCTTCCCATCTCTATTTTTCTGATTTTCCTATTTCCTTGGTATGTGGAAATCATTGTTCTTGCAGCGATTTTTGATGTAGTCGTCGGTATTTATTCGGTCACATTTTTGGGTCTTCCGATGGTTGCCTTCTTAACAATCACTATCCTCTTTTTCAGTATCGAACACATAAAAAAGAATCTCCGATAGTAATATGATGTCCCGTAATAAAAAAAAACACGCACGATATTTGGGGCAATTAACGCGAGAGATAAACCCCGATGAAATTTTTCTTGATGCAGAAAATCTCCCCGGGTTTGATAAAGATCAATTTGAGGGACGCATTGAACAGCCTATTGGTAAAGGAAGTATCTTTGGTATAGGAATAGTATTCGGGCTCGTCCTCCTTGTGTTTTTGGGGCAATCCTTCAATCTTCAAGTTGTGCACGGACAGCATTATTTAGCACGTAGCGAAAACAATCGTCTTGACCACGCGCCTCTTTTTGCTACACGAGGGGTAATCTATGACCGTAATGGAGAAAAGCTCGCCTGGAACACGCCACCTATCTTGACCGAAGAAACTCCGGAAGGTTCGTTTCCTCGTAGGGCGTACATACAGGCTCCCGGGTTTGCACATGTGTTAGGGTACGTCAATTATCCAAAGAAAGACTCTCGGGGGAACTATTATCAAAAGGAGATTATTGGAAAGGATGGCATTGAGGAGTCCTATAATCATGTTCTTTCCGGAGTAAATGGTGTTCAGATTTCTGAAACGGACGCATTGGGGAACGTCACGCACACAGGGAGCGTGGTGCAGGAACCCGTTGAGGGATCGTCGCTTGTTCTTGGTATTGATGCACGTATTGAAACAAAATTCTACGAGGTCATTCAAAGTGTTGTGCATGATCGTAATTTTCTTGCCGGGGCCGGGGGGATTATGGATATTGAGACAGGGGAGCTTCTCGCGCTTACTGCATACCCTGAGTACGACATGACGGTTATGTCAGAAGGGACAGATAGCAAAACCATTCAATCATACCAGCTTGATAGGAGAAGTGTTTTTCTTGATCGTGCGGTTTCAGGAGTGTACGCCCCCGGATCAATCGTGAAGCCCATGATGGCAGCAGCAGCTCTTGCTGAAGGGGTTATCAGTCCTGAAAAGAAGATTTTGAGTACGGGCTCAATCTCTATTCCCAACCCCTACAATCCTCTTTTAAGGACGGTTTTTAATGACTGGAAAGCTCATGGGTGGGTAGACATGAGAGACGCGATTGCAGTCTCTTCAGATGTGTATTTTTATGCTATCGGTGGCGGGTTTGAAGATCAGGCGGGAATAGGGATTGCAAATATTAATAAGTATGCGCGCATGTTTGGATTTGGATCTCTCACAGGCGTTGATCTCGAGGACGAGCGTGGAGGTACTATTCCAAGTCCTGAATGGAAAGCGGAGACGTTTCCAAATGATCCCGTGTGGCGTATTGGAAATACGTATCACACCATCATTGGGCAATATGGGTTTCAAACCACGCTTCTTCAGGCGCTCCGGGCTACCGCTGCCGTTGCAAATGGAGGGACGCTCCTCACACCTCATTTGGTTGTAAGTCCTGCCCCTGTTTTGACGCAAATACCCGTGGGTATCTCTGATGAACATTTGAAGGTTGCGCGCGAAGGTATGCGACAAGGGGTGCAATCAGGCACGGTTACAGGTCTCAATGTGGGGTACGTGGATGTTGCGGGCAAGACAGGTACCGCCGAAATAGATGCTCGAAAACTTTATGTGAATTCGTGGATTGTAGGATTTTTCCCATACGAAAATCCCAAGTATGCATTTGCGGTTGTGATGGAGAGAGGTCCTCACGACAACACCATCGGAGGAGTATATGTGATGCGTCAGATGCTTGATTGGATGCGTACTCATACTCCGGAATACATCCTCCAAAAATAGAGAAACACTCAATTGACTTTGCCGTGAGGAATTGCTACCATAATCGCACATATGTCAGAAGAAAAAGAATATTTGAGCCAGGAAAAGTATAACTCGCTTGAGAATGAGCTCGAGCACCTAAAGAGCGTACGTCGCAAGGAAATTGCAGAACAGCTCGAATTTGCAAAGGGATTGGGAGATCTCTCAGAGAACGCGGAATACCACGAGGCACGCCAGAATCAGGCTGAGACGGAGGAGCGTATTGTAAAGCTTGAGACAATGCTCAAGCAGGCGGAGATTACCGAAAAGCACAAAGGGGGCATCATTGGTGTTGGTTCAACCGTGGTTATCAAAAAAGCGGGAGAAAGCTCCGAGCGCCGTTTCCAGATTGTAGGATCCGAAGAGTCCAACATAAAAGAAGGAAAAATTTCCAACAAGTCACCCCTCGGTGAAGCGCTTATGGCACGTTGCAAGGGCGACAAAGTAACGTACGAAACACCCGCCGGGACCTTTACCTGCTCTATCGTTAACGTAGAATAATACTCACGTGGCATCACTTGAAGAGATTCGCACAGAACGACTCAAGAAACTCGCACTTCTCAAAGAGAAGGGGATGAACCCTTACCCTATCGCAACAAAGCGAACGCTTTCTGTTGCGGACACGCTCTCTTCCTTTTCAAAATTTTCTCGTGCAAAAAAGAAAATTACTCTCGCAGGGCGTATTACGGCTATTCGCGGTCAGGGCGCGCTTATCTTTTTCAACCTCCAAGATGACGGCGTAACGATTCAAGTACTGCTCAAGAGAGATGAGGTAAAAGACAAAGCGCTCCAAGATCTCTTTGCAGATGCTGTCGATATCGGTGACTTTGTTGAAGTTACGGGGACGCTCTTTGTTACCAAGCGCAAAGAGAAAACACTTCTTGCGCAGAGCTGGGCAATGCTTGCAAAGAGTCTCCGCCCTCTTCCTGATAAATGGGGAGGACTCCAGGATACGGAAGAACGCTTCCGTAGGCGCTATTTGGATCTTCTCGCATCTCCTGAGGTTCGTGAGCGGTTTGTACTCCGCACGCGGATTATCAGTGAAGTTCGCGAGTTCTTAGACGCCGCGGGGTATTTTGAAGTTGAAACACCCCTTCTCCAGTCTCTCGCGGGAGGAGCGCTTGCGGAGCCTTTTGTTACGCACCACAATGCGCTCGATATTGATCTCAATCTTCGCATTGCCCCGGAGCTTTATTTGAAGAAACTCTTGGTAGGAGGATATTCTCGCGTCTATGAGATTGGGCGCAATTTTAGAAACGAAGGGATTGATGCCACGCACAACCCTGAGTTCACGATGCTTGAATTTTATGCCGCATACGAGACATGCGAGTCTCAGATGGCTTTCGTAGAAAAGCTTGTAAAGACAGTGGTAAAGCGCGCCTGCAAGACGAGCAAGATTTCTCTCGAAGAAGACATGATAGATTTCTCAAAGAAGTTTCCTCGTATTTCCTTTTTTGACCTCATAAAGCGATACGCTCTCATCTCTGATCCTGAGACGATTTCTTTGCCAGAACTCCGTGTTCATGCGGAGCGCCTTGGTGTTCGCGTAGAAGCGCATGATTCTCTGGAGAAAATATTTGATAATGTGTACAAGAAAACATGCCGTCCAAAGCTCATTCAGCCAATATTTATTACCGATTACCCCGCAGGGTTTTCTCCTTTTGCAAAACGACAAGAAGTAAATCCCGCGCTCATTGATCGATTTCAGCTTGTCATCGGGGGTATTGAGCTTGTAAATGCATTCTCTGAGCTCAATGATCCTCTTGATCAGCGCGCGCGATACGAAGAACAAGACAAAAAGAAAAAGGGAGGCGAAGGAGATGTTTCTCCTTCTGACAATGACTACCTTGAGGCAATCGAGCATGGTCTGCCTCCCGCAGGTGGTGTCGGGCTTGGGATTGACCGCTTTGTCATGCTCCTCACGGGGACACGCAATATTCGCGAGGTTCTTTTGTTCCCCACAATGCGCCCAGAAGCATAGACGTCATTTTCTGAAAAAAGCCAAAACCCCCGAGAATTACCCTTAATTCTCGGGAGTTTTCCGTCATTAGTCCCATATGTCTGACATTAGGGGGTTTTTGGGGTAACTATTTATCCACAGGTATGTTCTTGTAGAGTGGGATAGAGTGCTATATAATGGTAACTAAGTGGGATGAAGTGGTATATTTCTTTCCCACCCAAAAATCATGCTTATCGGAGAATACACGCACACCCTCGACCCAAAAAAGCGCCTCGCGCTTCCTTCCAAGTTTCGCAAGGAGCTCGGGAAGAAGGTTGTGGTGACGATTGGTCTCGATAATTGTTTGTCGGTGTATCCTCTCAAGGCATGGCAGCAGATTGTGAGTGAAAAAATTTCTCCGCTCTCTTTTGGGCAAGCGGATACACGTAGTTTTCAGCGCCTCATGTTGGGCGGTGCGGTTGAGACAGATATTGATAGTATTGGTCGCGTCTTGATTCCTGATTTTTTGAAAGACTATGCGCGTCTTGATACGTCTGTTTCCGTCATCGGTGTTCATAATCGCATTGAGCTCTGGGATGAATCCCGCTGGAAAGACTACAAGGGTCGCATTGAAACAGAAGCAAACGCGCTTGCTGAAAAGCTCGGAGAGATTGGTGTGCTATAGGTTGTATGCCTGAACATATTTCTGTTCTTTTACATGAAACGATTGAGGGGCTCGCGCTCCGTCCTGGTGACCGAGTATTTGAAGGGACGGTGGGGCTCGGTGGACATAGTGAGCTTCTCTGCAAAGGCGTAGGGGAGCAAGGAGTCTTTATCGGCACGGACATGGACTCCCAGGCACTCGTGATTGCAAAAGGTAGACTGGAAGGATTTCCTTGTCGCAAAATCTTTGTTGAAGGAAATTTCCGTACCCTTGACCACGTGCTTGACCAAGCGGGATACTCCCACGTGGACAAGATACTCCTTGATATCGGATTCTCAAATCTTCAGATTGAGCATTCTGAGAGAGGGTTTTCTTTCAAGCGAGACGAACCGCTCCTCATGACCTTTCGCCATAACCCAGGAGAATCGGATATCACCGCGAGAGAGGTGGTAAATGAATGGAGCGAAGAAAGTCTCCGCGACATTATCCGAGGGTACGGGGAAGAGAGGTTTGCGGGGCGCATTGCGTCAGGAATCATCCGCGCCCGCGCGGAAAAGCCCATTGAGACGAGCACAGAGCTCGCGGAGATTGTCCGCAATGCCGTTCCTCCCTTTGCGCGCTTCGGCAAGATTCATCCTGCGACAAAAACATTTCAGGCGATTCGTATCGCTGTGAATGACGAACTCGGGGCTCTACGAGAAGCACTCGCAAAAGGGTTTGAGCGTCTTGCTCCCCAGGGGCGCATGGCGGTCATATCGTTTCATAGTTTGGAAGATCGTATTGTAAAAGAATTTTTTAAAACAAAAGCACAGTCGGGAGAGGGCATATTGATTTATAAAAAACCCATCACCCCGGGCATCAAAGAACTTGAAAGGAATCCCAAGGCGCGCAGTGCGAAATTACGAATCATCGAAAAACAAAAGAATTAATAATTTTTAACATTAAAAAACCATCATGACCACTGAAATCCTCCATCTCAAAAACATAGAGCGCAAACTTTTTTGGATCGCGGCACTCCTTCTCGGTGGAGCGATTTCGTTCTACTTCATGTCGGTTTTTTCGATGACCGTTGCCGTTGTGGAGCGCACGCAAGCGATTTCTAGCTACCGCGAGCTCCTTGCGTCCTCGGGGGATTTGGAGCAATCATATATGAATATTCAAAATGGCATGACCCTTTCACATGCCAAAGAGCTTGGGTTTAAAGAGGCTTCTCCCCTCTACGCTACGATTGCACCACATGTTGTCGCAACAATCCGATAAATGAAACAGGGTCCGCTAAAAAATATCTGGTTTATCAATCTAGGTGTGCTCTTTGTAGCCATCATCCTCATCGCGAAGCTCGGATATGTACAAATCGCGCAAGGGGAAGTATGGAGCAATCGAGCAGAACAACAGTACTCGCTTCCCACAGATAATGCCTTCATTCGAGGCACTATTTTTTTTCAAGAGAAGTCCGGGCGTAAGGTTTCCGCCGCCATTACCGCTCCCGATTATATCCTCGCATTCAATCCTACCCTTGTCAGAAATCCCGAAGTCGTAGCGGAAGGGCTTCTTTCCATTGTTACGTTTGATGCGGAGGATTTCATCAGTCGTGTACATGCAAAGACGGGAGTCTATCGTCAGCTCGCAAAAAATCTCACCGAGGAGCAGGTGGCTGCGGTAAGGGCTCTCGGTGAACCGGGGATCATTATTCGTAAAGACAAGCGTCGGTATTATCCTATTGAGCGCACCGCGTCTCAGGTCATCGGCTTTGTCGGATCAAATGGTGATACGGTCACGGGGCTTTATGGGCTTGAGCGGTACTACAATGAGCTTCTTGAGCGCAATTCTCAAGACAGCTCCTCGGGATTTTTCGTGGATCTTTTTTTGAAGCCAGGGAAGGCACTCCTCTCTAGTCGCGAGCGTGAAGGAGATATTGTGACGACCATTGAGCCAAGCGTGCAGGGGATGCTTGAGAGGATCCTCCAGCAAGATATTCTCGACAAGTATGACGCAAATCTCGCGATGGGAATCATCATGGATCCGTACACGGGGGAGATCTATGCCATGGGATCGGCGCCGACCTTTGATCTCAATGCATTTTCAAGAGAGAGAAACGTGAGCGTGTTTTCAAATCCCCTCGTGCAAGGAACATACGAGATGGGCTCAATCGTAAAGCCTCTGACGCTGGCAGCGGGGATTGATGCGGGAGTTATTACGGCAGAAACGACATACGAAGATACGGGGTTTAGGATATTTAACACCCGAAGGATTTCAAACTACGATGGGCGCGCGCGTGGCGTGGTGTCCATGCAGGAAGTGTTGAGTCAGTCGCTCAACACCGGCACGGCGTTTATCATGGAGCGGATAGGGAAGGATTCATTCAAAAAATATTTCACCGCCTTTGGTCTGGGAGAAGAAACGGGAATTGACCTCCCCAACGAAGCCTTTGGCTCTCTCGTAAACCTCAACACAACCCGCGATATTGAGTACGTGACGGCTTCCTTTGGGCAGGGTATTACCACGACCCCCATTGCCATGATCCGCGCGCTCGCGGCGCTGGGCAATGGGGGGACGCTCGTCACCCCTCATATCGTAGAGCGCATTGAGTATGGCTTTGGGCGCTCTCAGAGCTTTTTGCCCAACACAGAGCGTCGCGTGATAAAAAAAGAAACATCAGAAGAGATTTCTCGTATGCTCACCGAGGTGGTGGACAAGGCGCTCCTCGGTGGGACGGTAAAGCTTGAACGCTACAGCATCGCGGCAAAGACGGGAACCGCGCAGGAAGTGGTAGACGGCGTGTATTCGGATACAAATTACCTCCACACGTTCTTTGGATATTTCCCTTCATACAACCCGCGGTTCATCGTCTTTTTGGCGGTACAGAATCCGCAGGGAGTTGAGTATGCTTCCCACACCCTGACTGATCCCTTTATGCAGATTACCAAATTTTTGATAAACTATTACGAAATTCCTCCCGATAGATAATATCCTCACCATGAAATCATTCTTCAAGACCATCGTTACCGCGCTCCTCACCCTTGAGGCGCGCCTCGTGCTCAAAAAGTACAGACCCACGATTATTGCCGTCACGGGGAGCGTGGGCAAGACGTCTACAAAGGACACTATCTTCTCCGTGCTTGAGGGGAATATGATCGCGCGCAAGAGTGAAAAAAGTTTCAATAGTGAAATCGGACTTCCTCTCACCATCTTGGGCGAGCGGAATGCGTGGACAAATCCTCTTCAGTGGATCAAGGTCCTCACGCGAGGACTGTTTCTCACGCTGGGGCGAGAGCACTATCCAAAATGGCTTGTGCTTGAAATAGGCGCTGACAAGCCGGGAGACATACAAAATGCCGTATCATGGGTGCGCCCGCATATCGCGGTCATCACGCGTTTTGGTGATGTGCCGGTGCATGTGGAGTTTTTTAAATCCCCCGAGGAGGTATTTGAGGAAAAGGCAGCGCTCGTAAAGGCGCTCCAGCCGTCGGGCATGCTCGTGGTGAACGCTGACGACCCGAGGGTTCTCGGGCTCCGTGAGCGTACAAAAGCGAATTCCATTACTTTTGGCTTTTCAAAAGAAGCGATGTTTCGCGCGACGCATGCGAAGGTTTTGTATGCAGGAGGACACCCCACGGGCATGACGTTTAAGTTTGAGTATGATGGTAATACCTTTCCCGTGACGCTTCATGGGGTACTGGGGACGCAACCCATTTACTCAGCGCTCGCTGCGCTCGCGCTAGGCGTCTACCTCAAACTCAACATCGTAGAAATGATAGAGTCCCTCGCGCGCCACGAGGCTCCCTCGGGACGCATGCGCATTTTGCCCGGCATAAAAGGCACGACCATCATTGACGATACCTACAACTCATCTCCCGTGGCAGCGGAAGCGGCGGTGGAAATACTGGGGAGCATAAAAACAAAAGGCAAAAAAATCGCGGTACTCGGCGACATGATGGAGCTTGGGAAGTTTACCATGGACGAGCATAAACGGCTCGGACGCCTCGCAAGTGAACACGTGGACACGCTCCTCGCCGTAGGCCCACGCGGGCAGTACATCATACAAGGCGCGCTGGAGGGCGACATGAGCGAGAAAGCGCTTATTGAGTTTGGAGACTCGCGAAGCGCGGGGAAATTCCTGGAAGGCACGCTCAATGAGCACGACGTCATCCTCATCAAAGGCTCTCAGTCAATGCGCATGGAACGCGCGGTAGAAGAAATCATGGCACAGCCTGAGTACGCTCATGAGCTCCTCGTCCGACAGGACGAAGAGTGGAAGAAGAGATAAAATAAAGCCCCCAACTCTTGCGAGTTGGGGGCGGGCGAGGAGGAAGTCAACCCTTCTTCCCTTATGGGAAAGGCACGTTCTCTCCTCCTCAAAACCGAATAGGAATCCTCCGCGGTGGGCGGAGGGGAAGCTCTTATATTGTGATTCGGTTTTTTTTTTAAAAAAACCAAACGCATTTTCAAGAGCTTCAAAAGGGGGTGGGCTTTGTGGAAAAAGAATCTGTTCCAAAGAACAAGGTTTGGCTACACAAAGCCCAAAAAGGGGAGATTGGCAGGCCTACCAACGCATAAAGCAAACCGACCAATCGCCAATCTCAAAAAGGTGGGGGAGAAAGTCTCTCTTCGTGCCTCGTAGAGGCAAACCGTAGCAGTCTCTTCCCCGGAACTGGACTACTCGCAGTCTATAGTATAATAGACAAAATGTCAAGTAGGGGGTGTAGTGGGGTGGCGCTTTTGGTCACAAGATACGGGCGCTTTATGTCACAGGTTACTAAGTGTTCTCGGGCGAGTACGCCCTGTGAGCACTAAGTACCTGCGACCCCGGCTCGGCAATTTTTCTGCTGAAAAATTATGCCTGCGCCTTCATAAATTGCTCGCAGGCAAAGCAGTTTGCCTGCTTTCCGCAATTTATGACCCTACGGAGAATCGAACTCCGCTTCCAGGAATGAGAATCCTGTGTCCTAGCCGATAGACGATAGGGCCAAACTAGGGAATAGTATACATGGTTTGTCCAAAAAATCCAGCGCCCTCTATACAAAAAAATACCGAGCACTGTTTTGAACAGTGCTCGGTAGGGGTTTAGGAGGAGGGTTTATTCCTTCACAATGGGTATGTAGTAAATACAATTGTGAAAGAAAGAGAAGGTGTCTTCTATTCGCGTTCCATTGAGGAAAAACGCATTGCGATTTTCAAGAACAACGATGTCCTTGGGTCCTTGGGTTTTCGCAAAGTCCGTTCCTTGCGCTTCCTTTATCGTCGCGAACCGATAGCCAGGGTACTCGTGATCCCTCGCCAAATCATGCCCTGCTGTCTTGAATATCACATCAACTCCAGCTTCTTCATTCCTTGAAATGGGATTGAGGGGGTTCAGGCCCAGCGCCCGCATGCGCAAGTCATCACGCCTGTCCCAGTGGGCGTACGCCCTTAATACGGTGGGACTTATCCTTGCTATAGCGTAACAAACTTCATTCCACACTCTCAAATCATCGTGCGGAATACGGTTCGCTAAATCAATGATCGCCTCAATCCTTGGCTTGTCCACTACTCTGTACTTCAGTTTCTGACTAAACAACACATGGCCGACGTTCTCCCTGTCGTAGAGACCCTTCCGAATCGACTGGGCGAGGTCGGGGAGCAGAGGACTCTTTGTTAGTTTTCTGATCCGCTGCTTGCTAAAGCACGCGGTCGCGTCAAGGAGACGCTGGAAGTCATTACTTCTGACGGGCGATAGTTCCATGGGAACCTCCTATTATAAAGTTAAAAGAATGAATGTAGGACACCGAGAAACCCGATTTCCTTTCTAATCGTAGACTACAATATTTTAATGATAAAGTCAAGAAACCTGCCATGATATACTCCAGCTATATATGCAGACGCTTTTGGTGATAGACAACGTGCGCAGTGTCATGAATGTGGGCTCAATGTTTCGGACGGCAAACGCACTCGGTATTGGGCGCGTAATCCTTTCGGGTATTGCTCCGGGACCGCTGGATCGTTTCGGCGTCCCGCGCAAAGACTTTGCAAAAGTCTCCCTGGGGGCGGAACAAAGCGTCACCTGGGAGCATGTGCCTGAAACGCTCGCGCTCGTAGAGACACTGCGCGCGGAAGGATGGCATGTCATCGCCTTGGAGCAAGACCCTCGGGCGGAGGACTACAAAGAGATTAAGCTTGAGGGATTTGAAAAGGTGGCACTCCTCGTAGGCCCCGAGGTAGAGGGAGTGTCGCGCGCGGTACTTGATCGTGTGTCATGCATTGCGGAGATTCCCATGAAGGGGAGCAAGGAGTCTTTCAATGTGAGTGTCGCATTTGGTATCGCGGGGTATAGATTTTTTGATCGTGGATGAGGTGACAGCGAAGCGGTGTATCGGAATAAAAATATGCTACAATTGTCGGTATGAAAAAAATTGCTATTTTTGATATTGATGGGACGATTTTTCGTTCAAGTCTCTTGATTGAGTTGGTGGATGTGCTCATTGAGCGAGAGATTTTTCCCAAAGAAGCCCGCGCGGAATATGAAGCGGAAGAGGTGCGCTGGCTCGATCGCAAAGGGGACTATGAGGCGTACATCATGGCGGTGGTGCACGTCTTTGTGAAGCACATCAAGGGAGTTCACTATGATGACTTTCTCTCCGCGGCAAAAACCGTGGTGGAGCGCTATCGTCACCGTACGTATGTCTTTACGGAGACACTCATTCGTGATCTCAAAAAAGACGGTTACTATCTCCTCGCGATTTCTCAGTCTCCCAAAGTAATCCTGGATCTCTTTTGCAACGAACTTGGGTTTGATAAAGCGTATGGGCGAATCTATGAGACAGACGAGAATATGCGGTTTACGGGAAAAATCGTGGACGAGGAAGTCATCTCCGTAAAAGCAAATATTGTACGCCATGTGGCAAGCAAAGAAGGATTTACGCTCGAGCATTCCGTGGGAGTGGGGGATACCGAGGGAGATATTTCGCTCCTTGAGCATGTGACGCGTCCTATTTGTTTCAATCCCAATGCGAAGCTCTATCGTCATGCCCTTGAGCATGGCTGGCAAGTCTTTGTAGAGCGCAAAGATGTCGTGTATGAAATGTCGGAGGTGAAAGAAACAGGGAAATAAAAAAGCCCGCGTATTCGCGGGCTGAAGATTTTAGTTTTTGGTTAGTCGACTGGACAGATATCCAGATTTCCTTGCCTGCAGTGCTCCTCGAATTCTTCCATGAACTCTTTAGAGCTTCCGTATTCCTTGAAATTAAGAGGAGCATGAAGTTCTTCAATCTCCTTCTCTCTCTTTTTTTCTTCTCTACGAAATTTTTGCATAACCTTTTTGCGAAGCTCGTGCTTGTAATACACGATCGCTGCGCGGTCTTTAATTCCGTTTCTGCCTAAAACAATCCATATTGCCTTGTTTAGGCTTTCTTCCCTGGGGGACCCTTTCTTCTCTTTCTCGAGCGTTATTCCATAGCACTCTTTAACGAGTGTATTCATAACAATGTCCTCTTGTTGGTTTTCAGGAACTACCTCTTTTAATTATAGCATATTATAGTTTATTTGTACATAGGGTTACGTGGAAAACAATTTTCTGATTTTTGCTCCGTGTGCAATGTGTGATAGTATGTGTACATTCACGTTATTTTTCTCACGCCATGAACTCATCAATGTATCAAAACGCAATTTTTTGGATTGAAGTTGAAAAGATAAAACCAAACCCCTATCAACCACGCAAGGAGTTTGATGAAGCGCGTCTCCGCGACCTCGCGGACTCTATCAAGCAGTATGGAGTGCTTCAGCCCCTCGTGGTCACGCGTCGCGAGATTGAAAAGCCCGATGGGGGACTTGCGGTAGAATATGAGCTCATCGCGGGAGAGCGTCGTCTCCGTGCGTCAAAAATAGCACGTCTCACGCAGGTACCCGTGCTCATCCGTATTGGCGAAGAAGGAAAAGAAGAGGATGATCAGGCGAAGCTTGAACTCGCTATCATTGAGAACCTTCAGCGCGAGGATCTCAATGCCGTTGATCGTGCCAAGGCGTTTGATCGTCTTTCCAGTGAGTTTAAATTTACTCACGCGCAGATTGCGGTAAAGGTGGGCAAGAGTCGTGAATATGTATCCAACACTATTCGCTTGCTCGCGCTTCCCGAGGATATCCTCACCGCGCTTTCTGAGCGTCGTATTAGCGAGGGGCACACGCGCCCTCTCCTCATGCTTTCGGACAGGAAAGAGGAGCAAGCTACGCTTTTTAAAGAAGTTCTTTTTAAAAAGCTCAACGTGCGCGAGACAGAGCGTATTGCTCGTCGTATCGCCACCGACAAGGTGCGTAAAAAGGATCTTGATTTTGATCCTGAGATGATTGAGCTTGAGCACGAACTCACAGAGACGCTCGGCACGCGGGTGCAGATTGAAAAGAAGGATTTTGGTGGGAAAATTCTTATTGACTTTTTTTCACCGGACGACGTGCGCGGTATTTTGAAACGTTTGCACGCAGAAATCTCTAGTGCGGAGGCAGGAGGTGTCGTGGGTGTCGCCACGAGCTCTGTCGCGCTTGCCTCAACACCTGAAGGGGAGGAGGCAGAGGCAATTCCCGGAGACCTTGCGGAGACGGGGCGAGAGGATTCCGCTATGGAGGAGCAAGAAGAAGACCTCTACAACGTCAAGAATTTCTCAATTTAAGCGAGGGCTACCTCTTCTTAAAAAACTTCTGCGCGATTTTTTCAATAGGACTGTTTTTCTCAAGATAAGCACGAATGTGTCGACGGGCGAGAGTGGTCTTTGTAAAGTCGAGCCATTTTTGCGTCGGCGTTGCGGTCTTTTTTACTTCTATTTCGACGATGTCGCCATTTTTGAGCTTGGTGTTGATGGACGCCATTTTATTGTTGATTTTTACACTGGAAACGTGGTCACCAATATCAGAGTGAACCGCGTATGCAAAATCGATGGGAGAGGATTCGTCAGGAAGGTCGATAACGTCCCCTTTGGGAGTAAAGACGAACACACGCTCTTTGAAAAAGTCCATGTTGAGATTCTCGAGGAAGGTTTTTGACTCGGATACTTCTTTTTGCCATTTCACGAGGTCGCGTACCCATTTTGCATTGCCTTCAAAATTGGCTTTGGGCTTACCCTCTTTATAGGCGAGATGCGCGGCGATACCGTACTGTGCTTCACCATGCATTTCTTCGGTACGAATCTGGATTTCCACAATACCGCCGTCTCCGCGAAAAATCGTGGTGTGGAGCGAGCGGTATCCGTTGGGCTTTGGTACGGCAATATAGTCTTTGATACGCCCTGGTACGGGACGCCAGTGTTTGTGGATAATACCGAGTGCTCGGTAGCATTCATCAACGTCTTTCACGATTACGCGCACGGCAAGAATGTCAAAAATCTTATCAATATCCATGTCTTTGCGTGCAAGCTTGCGCCAGAGACTGTAGAGATTTTTTACGCGATAGTCTACGCGCGCGTCACTGATATCATTTTTAACGAACTCTCGCTGGAGAGACTTGTAAATTTTGTTTGCATAGCGTTCGTCGGTGATGCGTTTTGTTTTTAAAATCGCGAGCATTTTTTGATATTCATCGGGGTAAGCATACGGGAACGCAGCGTCTTCAAAAATACTTTTCCATTTACCCATACCGAGGCGGTCAGCGAGGCGCGCGTGAAGCTCTAGTGTCTCAATCGCGATACGCTCTTGTTTTGCTTGGGGGACGTGCGCGAGTGTTTGAATATTGTGGAGGCGGTCGGCGAGCTTGATGATAGGCACACGAATATCTGAAGACATGGCAATAAAGAATTTGCGCAGACTTTCCACGTGGCGCTCCACACCGCGGTATTTGAGCTTTCCGAGTTTTGATACGCCTTCTACGAGGTGGAGCACATCTTTTCCAAATTCTTTTTCGAGATCTTTGGGAGAAATCTCAGTGTCTTCAAGGGTATCGTGAAGGAGTCCTGCTGCTACCGTGGGAGCGTCAATTTTTATGTTTGCGAGATTGAGCCCCACGTGTGCAACGTGGTTGAAATAGGGTTCTCCCGAATAGCGCGTTTGATTGCGGTGTGCATGCTCCGCAAAGGCGTATGCTTTTTCTACCAACGCACGTTCCTCCTTGGTGGAAGACTTCATCGCGTCGAGAATTTCTTTTATCGTTGGCTGGGACATTGATGTATAGTATCAAACTCTGGGGAAATGGTAAAAGGAGAGGGGGAGACAGAGAGCGGCGTCCTTCGGACGCCGCTCTCTTTTAATATTACTCTTTTAGTTTGTGAGGGTTGTGGTTGGGGCACGTTTTGTCGCTACATCGTTCAGGAATGGTTTTGGTTCCTTCCATCATGAGAGCGCCACACGTCGTGCCGTCTGCGCGCGTATAGGTACAATAATTGCCCGTAGGACGTGCTTTGATCGCGTATTTGCAATCAGGATAGCTCGTACAGCTATAAAAAACTCCGAAGCGACCCTTGCGCTCGGTCATAAAACCTTTTTTGCAGGTTGGGCAAGGAACATTGGTGTGGTTTTGAAGTGCCACACTGTCGTCTTTTTTTATAAACTTACACTTCGGGTATCTCCCACACGCAACGAAGCGCCCGAAACGTCCATCGCGCTCAACGAGATTTGCTTTTTCGCATTGGGGGCAGAGCTCGCCGGTATCACGGGGGCCCGCGAGCTCGTCTCCCTCAATGGTGCGTGCGCCATCACAGTCGGGGTATGTCTTGCATGACAAAAACTTCCCATTTCGAGAAAGCTTGATAATCATTTGACTCCCACACTTGGGACATTTGAATTGAGGATCAGCGTCGCCGAGGTTCGTCGCTTTTTCAAGCTTGTCTTTCTCTTTTACCTCTTTCAAAAAGGGCGTGTAAAATTCTTTGAGTGTTTTCACATATTCACGCGAGCCGTTTGCAAGGTCATCAAGCTTATCTTCCATCTCTGCGGTGAAGGAGTCGCTGATATAGGTAGGGAAGTTGGCTTCCAAAAATGAGCTCACCACGTCCCCCGTGTCGGTGGGCTTGAGCGTCTTTCCTTCTTTTGTCACATACCCACGATCAACGATAGTTTTGATAATAGAAGCATATGTTGAAGGGCGACCAATACCGCGCTTTTCAAGTTCTTTCACGAGTCCAGCTTCCGAGTATCGAGAAGGAGGTTCGGTGAATTTTGCCTCACTCGCAAGCTCAAGGAGGATGACTTGCTCTCCTTGAGTTACTTTTGGAAGCTCTACGTCTTGACCGCGAGCGAGAGGGTCGGCAAGGAGCCACCCAGGCACGATAACGCGGGACCCGGTAAGAGAAAAGTTTGGAATTGTTTCCGATTCAACATTGGCAAGAATGGTCGTACGCGCGAGTTTTGCGTCTATCATTTGTGATGCGACCGTGCGCGCCCAGATGAGTGCGTAGAGCTTCTTTTCTTCGGGGGTTGTTCCGAGAGAATCCTTTGTGACATCAGTGGGGCGTATTGCTTCGTGCGCTTCTTGAGCGTTTTTACTCTTTGTGGCAAAGACGCGCATCTGCGCGCTCTCGGCGCCGTACCTTCGAGCTATTTCGCGATGAATCGCTCCTACGGCATCCTTGGAGAGATTCGTACTGTCCGTACGCATGTAGGTGATAAAGCCTTTTTCATAGAGTTTTTGCGCGACACCCATCGTGCGAGAAGGAGCAAACCCCAGCCGCGAGCTCGCGGCCTGCTGAAGTGTGGAGGTGATAAAAGGCGCCTTGGGAGCTCGCCCGACTTCACTTTCTTTTACACCGACAATTTTCCAGGGCTCAGCGTTTCCTGTTTTGAGAATATTTTTTACAACGGCTTCATCGCGAGGCTCCTCGGTGCAGGAGAGCTCAAGCTCTGTGCCACCATGCGTCTTGATGCGTGCCTTGAGAGACCAGTATGCTTCGGGAATGAACGCACGAATCTCTCGCTCACGCTCCATGAGGATGCGGAGTGCGGGGGATTGTACGCGCCCTGCGGAGAGACCGTAGCGTACTTTCTTCCAGATGAGTCCCGAGAGATCGTATCCCACGAGGCGATCAAGGACGCGTCGGGCTTCTTGGGCGACACGGAGGTGCTCGTCAATCTCGCGCGGGTGTTTGAGTGCTTCTTCAATAGCACCCTTGGTAATCTCATGAAAGACAATGCGCTTTGGGTTTTTGATTCCGACTGCTTCTTTGATATGCCATGCAATCGCTTCTCCTTCGCGGTCGGGGTCGGTAGCAAGAAGGACTTCATCCGCCTTTTTTGCGAGGGATTCAATTTCGTGAATGACCGGCGCTTTCCCTTTTGATATTTCATAGTGAGGAACAAATCCAGCCGGAATATCTATCGCGACTTTGTTGCTCTTTGGGAGGTCGCGGACATGACCAACACTCGCGCGTACCACGTATTCATCGCCGAGGTACTTGCCGATAGTCTTTGCTTTTGAAGGGGACTCGACAATGAGTAACTTGTATTGCTTAGTAGCCATTACTGTACATTAGTACTACGAACGTATTTTTTTTGCAAATAATTTTGTTTTTGTGGTTAGGCACGCTCAATCTTCCCAAGTGTCTCTCGTATGACGCCTTTGACCTCAAGGATGGTGAGAGTGGAAAGCGTTTGTGAGGGAGAAATATCAACAAGCGCGATAATTTCCTCGCGAGCGCGGGGAGTGTCGAGGCAGAGAAGAATTTTTTGCTCATCGGGGGTGTAGAGGGAGATGTCCAACGTGTGCGCTTCAATGCGCTCGCGCGGATCAATAAAGCCGAGCTCGTAGAGGAGGTCTTCGGCGCTCGTGATGGGAGTTGCTCCTTGGCGGATGAGTTCGTTCGGACCTTTTGAAGGGGCTGAAAAGATTGATCCCGGCACTGCAAAGAGGTTTCTATTGTAATCAAGGGCAAGGCGCGCGGTAATGAGCGTACCGCTTTTTTCTTCTCCTTCGACCACGAGTGTTGCGCGTGCAAGTCCTGCCATGAGACGGTTTCGTCTGGGAAATGTCCATGGCGCGGCGCGAAGCTCGGGATCGTATTCTGAGAGAAGTCCTCCGCCTTGAGCAATGATCTCACGCGCAAGGGGTACGTGTACGCGCGGGTACAGCGCTTTTTCATCAAGTCCCGATCCGGGGATTGCGAGTGTGGGAAGGTGTGCATCAAGGGCTGCGCGATGGGCGATACCATCTATACCAATTGCAAGCCCCGATACGATACAGATGGGGTAGCCTGCGAGTCCCGAGATAATGCGTTCAACCGCTTCTTTTCCGTACGACGTATATCTTCGTGACCCGACAACGGCGAGATAATAGTATTGTGTAGGGTCGGGGAGAGTCCCCCGCAGATAAAGCGTCTGAGGTGGCTCGGGTGTTTCGAGGAGGTCGGGCGGGAACTCTCCTTTGGAGAGTTCCCGCAGTGCATCATGTGTTGCCATAGCTCGCTCCAGTATATCATGCGTACTCTTTTGCGGGAACGCTATCCCTCTGATATACTTTGCGCATATGTTGGATATCAAATTCATTCGCGAAAACAAAGAACTCGTGGCAGCAGGAGCTCTCAAGAAGCACATTCCTTTTGATGTAGAAGAGCTTGTCGTCATCGACGATACGCGTCGCGCACTCCTTGCCGAGGTGGAAACAATGCGCGCAAAGCAAAACGAAACCGCCGCCGCTGTCGCGCGCGCTACTGACCAAGCAGAGCGCGAGAAAATGATTGCGGAATCACGCACCGTAAAAGAAGCTCTCCAGGCAAAAGAAGGAGAGCTCTCTGCTGTCATGAAGACATGGCAGAATCTCATGGTACAAGTACCCAATATTCCCGATATGTCCGTCCCCGAAGGTTCCGACGACACGGGCAACGTAGAAATCCGCGCATGGGGAGAGATTCCAAAATTTTCCTTTTCGCCCAAAAATCAAATTGATCTCGTTGAAGCGCTTGATCTCGCGGACTTTGAGCGCGGAGCAAAGGTTGCCGGCTTTCGTGGATATTTCATGAAAAATGATTTGGTTCTCTTAAACTTCGCCCTCTTTCAGTTTGTGTTTAATAAGCTCGTCGCAAAAGGATTCACCCCCATCATGGCGCCATCCTTGGTGCGCCGAGAGCCGTTTGTCGGGACAGGATACCTTCCTCAAAGTGAAGAAGACCTCTACAAAACGCAAGACGGAGATTTTCTCGCAGGGACGGCGGAAGTGGGCGTGATGAGCTACTATATGGATGAAGTACTCAAAAAAGAAGACTTTCCTAAAAAATTTGTTGCATTCTCTCCCTGCTTTCGTCGCGAAGCGGGAAGTCATGGCAAAGATACAAAGGGGCTCGTACGCGTGCATGAGTTTTTCAAACTTGAGCAAGTAGTCCTCTGTGAAGCAAGCCACGAAGAGAGTGTGAAATATCACGAGGAGCTCACCGCCATTGCCGAGGAGATCATGCAAGACTTAAAGATTCCTTATCATGTCGTCGTAAACTGCGGAGGAGATTTGGGCCTCGGACAGGTAAAGAAGTACGACATTGAGGCATGGGTTCCGTCGGAAGAGAAATATCGTGAGACACACTCCGCATCGTACTTTCATGATTTTCAAACACGCCGTTTGAATATTCGCTACAAAGACGCGGAAGGGAAGCTTCGTTTTGCTCACTCGCTCAACAACACCGCCCTCGCATCTCCACGCATCCTTGTTCCGCTTTTAGAAAATTATCAAAACGCAGACGGAAGTATCACCGTGCCCGAAGTACTCCGTCCGTATATAGGGAAAGATAAGATTGGATAGTCATTACCCGAAGCGTATGTGCTCTAAGATTTTGTACCTATGAAATTTCACTTCTCTAAAGCCACTCGAAAAAGAACCCTCCACATTCTGGGAACCTTCTTGCTCGTAGTTCTCTTTTTTGTCGCGCTGGGGGGTCTTTCTCAGCATGAACGCTGGCATATTGAAAGCGTACGCGTGACAGGCAATCACGCTATTCCTCAAGACAGGATTCTTTCTGTCGCGGAGCCTCTTCTTGAAGGGCGCTACTATTTCACCTATGATCGTTCCAATAGCTTTCTCTTTCCTCGTGTAGGGATTCGTAAGGCTCTTCTTGAGGCATACCCGCGCCTTGAGTATGTACGCACATTTCGTATAGACAATCACACAATCGGCATAGATGTACGTGAGCGAAAACCATTTGCACTCTATTGTGGAGAAACATATCAAGGAGAGACATCATCCGCGCCATGCTATTTCCTTGATCACAAAGGATTTATTTTTGACGAAGCGCCTCGTTTTTCCGGAAGCGTGTATCGTGAGTTTTATACCGCACTGGAGTCCGTGTCAGAAATCTCTCCTCTCCGCGCGATTCTCCCCCTTGATGGATTCACCGCTACGACCACCTTTGCTGATATGCTCGATCAACCTATCGGCGAGGCGCACCGCATTGCATTTCTCGGAAGAGGAGAATACCGTGTTGTCATACGAGAAAGTAGCGCGTATCCAATTCTAAAGAACACAGAAATCCGTATTGACTCCTCCTCATCCCCCGAACGATTTATAAAAAATCTCACTGCGGCACTCAATGTGAAGTTTCCCGATGGTGGGGAAAGGGAGCTCGCACAAACACCTCCTCGCGTGCTCCACTATATAGACATGCGTTATGGCAACAAAATCTTCTTTGGATTTGCGCCAGACGGTGAGTAGGTTTACAGAGGGTTACCCTATGTGAAATGAACGCGTGGTGTAATCATGGGCAAATAGTCGTTTTGTGATAGAGTGCATCCATATGAATAAAGGGCAAGAACAATCAATGCCAAATCTGGGTTTTTGGGCGGATCTCAAGAAGCCTTTTTTTGTGCTTGCTCCGATGGCGGATGTCACGGATCTGGCCTTTCGGCAGATTATTGCCAAGTATAGCCGTCATGGTAAAGAGGGAGGAGGACCGCATGTCTTTTGGACAGAGTTTGTCTCTGCGGATGGTCTCTGCTCACCGGGGCGGGAGGTACTCAAGCGTGACCTCGCCTTTACCGAGGGTGAGCGTCCCATCGTCGCGCAGATTTTCAGCTCAAATCCCGAAAACATGCGAACGGTCGCAACACTCTGCAAAGAGCTCGGCTTTGATGGTATTGATATCAACATGGGGTGTCCTGATAGGAGTATTGAAAAGCAGGGAGCGGGAGCAGCGATGATAAAGAATCCTAAACTCGCGCAGGACGTAATCCGTGCCACCATGGAAGGGGCAGGGGGCTTGCCTGTCTCGGTAAAGACGCGTGTCGGCTACAATAAAGAAAACCTTGATGAATGGCTCATGGCAATCCTTGAGACCAAGCCTGCGGCAATCACGGTCCACGCACGCACGAGGAAGGAACTTTCACTCGTCCCTGCAAACTGGGAGTATGTGAAGCGCGCAAAGAAGCTCGCCGAGGGCACGGGTACGCTCATCATTGGCAATGGTGATGTGAAGAATCTCGCCGAAGCACAGATGCGCATTGGGGAGACAGGCGCGGATGGCGTGATGATTGGACGAGGAATCTTTGGCAACCCATGGCTTTTTGATAGCATGCGTAATCCTGAGGATATTTCACTCAAAGAAAAGTTTGAAGTGATGATTGAACATACGCACCTATTTGAAACGCTTCTCGGAGATATTAAAAACTTTGCCATTATGAAAAAGCACTACAAAGCGTATGTGAACGGCTTCGATGGGGCAAAGGAGCTTCGCGTGAAGCTCATGGACGCGCGCGATGCGGACGAGGTAGAGGATATCGCTCGCGCATTTCTCGCACACCAAGGGTATTGACTTTTTATTACAAATATGATACCATTCCCAGTGGATAGTGTTATTTTCTTTAACCCATAGGAGGTTGGCTATGCCAATTATTTCTCTTCTTGTTTTACGACTGGTTCCCGCAAATCCTTCAAAATATATCAAAGTACAGGGGCGAATGCATTACAACCCCTTGTATCAGATACGAAGAAGTGCTCACGTGAATGCCATGGTCTGGCATCGAAAAGAGCTGGAGAAGCTTGATCACGAATATGAGCGCTTTCTTTTAACAAAGAAGCTGGTCAGGGAGCGTCAGAAAGCACACGAAGCAGGGGTTGATCCTTTGGACCTAAAGTATCCCAAGGTACCTTAAGTCTTACGTTCAACCCACCCTCCAAAAAAGCCCACAGCAATGTGGGCTTTTCTTTTTGACCCCACGAGGCTTTAGGGTATAATGTCCCCATGTCAGACATTGCCCTCTATCGTAAATACCGCCCGCAAACCTTCGCGGAGGTCATTGGACAGGAACAAGTCGTGAAGGCACTCCAAGGTGCCTTGAATACGGGCGCGGTATCTCATGCCTACCTTTTCTGCGGATCACGTGGTACGGGCAAGACGTCCATCGCGCGTATCTTTGCCCGTGAGCTCGGCACGTCGGCAAATGATACCTATGAAATAGACGCTGCCTCAAATCGTGGTATTGATGATATTCGTGAGCTTCGTGATGCGGTGCTCTCACTCCCGTTTGATTCCGCGCACAAGGTGTACATTATTGATGAGGTGCACATGCTCACAAAGGAAGCATTCAACGCACTTTTAAAGACGCTTGAGGAGCCTCCCAAGCATGTGATATTTATCCTCGCGACGACGGAGCAGGACAAGGTCCCTGAGACCATCATCTCGCGTTGCCAGACGCTCCGCTTTACCAAGCCTTCTCATTCCGCGCTCGCTTCTGTGGTGCAAGATGTCGCAAAGAAAGAAGGATACACGCTCGAGCCCGCATCAGCGGATTTGATCGCACTTCTCGGTGATGGGTCCTTTCGCGACACACTCGGCACTCTCCAAAAGGCAATTTCCATCTCAAAAGACAAGAAGCTCTCTGCGGAGGAAGTGGAGACAGTACTCGGGGCACCAAGGGCAGAGCTTGTGAATGCGTTCATAGAGGCAATCGTCGCGCGCGATGTCGCACTGGGTGTGGAGACTCTGGCAAAAGCAGAACAAGCGGTAGGGGACATGAAAGTCTTCCTTGACCTCGTCGTGCGCAAGGTGCGCTTCGTGCTTCTCCTCCGCGTACTCAAGGATTCCTCGGCACGCACTGAGATCAAGGGCAATCTCTCCGAACAAGATTTTACACTCCTTGAAAAACTCGCAAAAGAAGCAAAAACCCTCACCTCAAAAGAGCTCCTCGTCCTCCTCGGGGTCTACAAAGACCTTCGTACCGCATCAGTCCCCACGCTCCCGCTTGAGCTTGCACTCATGACGATTGCGGAAGGGAAATAGGGGATTTCCTAGGGCGTCATTCCCTTGGGAATGACGCCCTAGGAAATTTGTGGTAACATGGCAGGTATTCATTGGGGTATCGTCTAATGGTAGGACAGCGGGTTTTGGTCCCGTCAATCGAGGTTCGAGTCCTTGTACCCCAGC
>CAYWES010000005.1:0-38865 GCA_964457625.1 uncultured Candidatus Saccharibacteria bacterium | reverse complement strand
CGGAAATCAGGATAATGGCACCTATCGGAACCGCAGTGGTTCCGATGCCCGAACCGAGCGGCGGCAACCGCTCCGGGCCAACCTTGCAGGAGTTCAAACCATGGAAAAAGTGTTCTATGTACCTGGCCAGCCCTGGGCTATCGACTTCGCAGTTGAGCGCGACGGCGTGACCGTTTCGCGGATCAGCGGCGAGACGCTGGAGCAGGTGCAGGCCCGCCACCCTGGCGCGATTGTCGCGGACTATGCCGAGGTGTGCGCGCAGATCGAGGCGCAGAGCAAGACCGCGCCGCGCCAGATCGACGCCGAGGACTTCGACTATGCGCTCAACGTCCTGCCCCCGGTCGGCTGGGTGCGTGAAAGCGGGTGCGAGTCGTTCAAGATGAGCGAGCACACCAATGGCAACGTGACGGCCATCTATGCGCGCCTGGGCGAAACCTTCTGGACGTTCCAGGACGTGTACACCATGAAGCACGCCGAGATCATGGCCAAGGTGCGCCAGGCTCAGGAAAGCCAGCAGGCGAAGCAGGCCGTCTAATCACCAGGCGGGCCGGGAGGCCCGCCCCTTCCAGGGAGTGCGCGAGCGTGGAGGAAAAATTCTACGAGGAAGGCAAGGCCGCGTTTTACGGCTGCGCCCGCTGGGAAAACCCCTACCCGCAGGAGAGCGACGCGGGCCGGGCCTGGGATGCTGGGTATGCTTCGGAAGAGGCCGAGCACTACCGCTAGACACCGGCAGCAACGACACAAGCCCGCCAAGCGCGGGCTTTATTATGTGCAAAAATAGTGTTTACAAGTGTTGACGGCATGGACGGAAATCAGGATAATGGCACCTATCGGAACCGCAGTGGTTCCGATGCCCGAACCGAGCGGCGGCAACCGCTCCGGGCCAACCTTGCAGGAGTTCAAACCATGAAAAAACAAGCGATCAAAACCCCCCGCTCTAACGCCCTTTGGGACGTGAATTTTTCGGAGCTTGACCGCGTGCCGGCGTACATGCGCCGAGGCGTTGAAATCGGCCAGGCCGGGCCGGCGATCACCGCTCGCAACCCCGCCCGCGTGACCCTCCACTAATTCACCCACCACCAGGAGCCCGGCAACCGGGCTCCGCTCCAGGAGCACAGAGCATGAACGCATACGAGCAGAAGCAACAGAACCGCCGCGAGCGTTTCGAGGCCCGCGCAGAGAAGGCCGAGCAGGCCAGCACAGCAGCATGGGAAGCCAGCCGCCGCGCCGTTGACGGCATCGTCATGGGCCAGCCGATTCTGGTCGGCCATCACTCGGAAAGCCGCCACCGTGGCGCGCTGGCCCGCAGTGATCGAGCAATGCGCAAGTCGTGCGACGAGAGCGCCAAGGCCAAGCACTACGCCGCGAAGGCGGCAGCAGTAGGCACTGGCGGCATTTCCAGCGACGACCCGGACGCACTCGACAAGCTGCGCGCCGAGCTGGCCAGCGTAGAGGCCAACCAGGAGCGCATGAAGGCGGCAAACAAGGCGATCCGCGCCGGCAAGACGCCAGACAAGCAAATCCCGGCGCTGGTCGCCCTGGGATTCAGCGAAACCGCTGCACAGCAGATCATCGCGCCGGACTTCGCCGGGCGTGTCGGCTTCCCGTCCTACGCGCTGAGCAACAACAACGCCAACGCCGCCCGGATCAAAAAGCGCATTCAGGAGCTGGAGCAACGCCGCGCCCGTGAGGCGGTCGAGCTGGAGGGTGACGGCTACCGCTACCGCGAGGACGCCGACGAAAATCGCGTGATGTTTGAGTTCGACGGCAAACCCGCCGAGGACGTGCGCGCCGTGCTGAAGCGTCACGCCTTCAAATGGTCGCCCAGCCGTGGCGCATGGGTGCGGCAGTTGACCGGCTCCGGTATCTACGCCGGGCAGCGCGTGCGCGCAGAGCTGGCCAAGCTGGCGAGCGAGTAACCACCAGGCCAGGCCCGCAAGCCGGGCCTGGCTTCCATCGAGCAGACGGAGCCGCACGAATGACACCCGAGCGCCTGGCCGAGTTTGAGGCAAAGCTAAAGGCCGAGAGCCCCGAGAGCTACGCCCACCTAATGGAAATGCGAAACCCTGGGCTACCGCCGATTGACCAGGTGCCGCGCCCTGGCGACGTGATCCGCGACAACTGTTCGCCGTGTGAGTGCGTCATCGAGGAAGTGACCGCGACGCCCTACGGGCTGCACTTTGCCTGCCGTGTTCTCGACGAGCAGGGCCACCCGCTACGGGCGAAAATGTATTTCAACGGCTACGACCTGGAGGGCGGGCGACTGCTGCACCGCCTGACCTACTCGCCAGAGGTGACAGGCTGGAACGTGTACAACCTGGGGCGCAATGAATTGTTTGTGCTTCGCAGACCGTGGCGGGCAATGCCGATTGGCCGCAAGGAATGCCAGCAGGCGCAGGGCAATTTATTTGCTTAATTAGTGTTTACAAGTGTTGACGGCCTAGGCAGAAGGCGGCATAATGTCACCTATCGGAACCGCAGTGGTTCCGATGCCCGAACCGAGCGGCGGCAACCGCTCCGGGCCAACCCTTGCAGGAGATACACCATGCAAAACGTACCCGCTACCGTGTTCTACTTCCCGACCGCCGACGCGCTGAAGGCGTTCCACCGCTTCGACGTGACGCAAACCCACGTCAGCCAGGGCGGCGACTCGGTTGCCCTTTGGACTGTCACCGGCTACGACCGCAACAGCGGCCAAAACACGGCACTGGCCGACTTCCACGCACGCGGCATGGCCGAAACCTTCCGCGATATGTGCGCGGTAGTGTCGGGCTAAACCATGGAGGCCGGGCGGGTGATCCGCCCGGCACTTGAGGGCGTCGAGCTGGAGGCAATCATGGGTGAAGAGTTGACGCAGGAGCAGCGCGAGGCGCTGGCCAGGTTCAAGGACAAGCAGGGGCGTTACTGGAAATCCCGCCTAATCGCCTTGTGGGCTGCTGGCCGGGATGACCAAGCACCAGACGGCGCGCTATTGCGCCAGGTGCGCAATAGCCTGGGGCTGGATGGCCTGGCCAGGGTGAAAATTTAACCGAGCAGGGGGGCGGCACCGCATGAAATCGAAAGCGCGAAAGGTGAAGCAGGCGCAGGCCGAGACGGCAGAGGCGGCAGCGCCGATTGAGTGGCCACGCGCTGACCCGGACGCGCTGGCCGCGTTCGATCCGGCGACGAAGGTTTGCACCATGAATTGCGGCGCGCACGTCCGCGACCCGCGCAGCAGGGAAGAGCGGCTATTCCTATGCACCGACTGCTAGCGCACCAGGTGAACCCCAGCTAAGGCCGGCTGACGCGCTTTCTACCTTGCGCGTCGCCGGCCTTTTCGCATTCCAAGGCGGCAGCGCGAGCGCCTGCCGTGTCGTCAGATCGAGGTGCGACGGATGGACGAGAAACAGGACGGACGAAAGCAGAACAACCCTCACCCCACAGTCAGAGAGGCCGGGGCCGAGGCAGCACGCCGGGGCGATCCGGTCTATTCGTGCCCATACTCACACCCAGCAATGCGCAATTCGTGGCTGCGCGGATACTCGGGCGCGCAGCAAATGACGCTGGGCCTTGAGCTTGGGGGCGAGGATGAATGACGGGGGGCTTTACCTGGTGGCCGCGCTGGCGGTCGCCTGGCTTGTTGTGTGGCCGTTCAGGGCGCGGCTTGCGCAGCTTGTGCGCGAACCTACCCCGCGCTTCCTGGCGGCTTGCCGCCTGGTCGGCGGCATCGCCCGGACAGTGTGCGGCGTGGCTTGTCTGGTGCTGGTATGGGCCGGGCTGTTCTCGCCCGGTGTGTCCTGGTTATATGCCGTCCTGGGCCTTGCCGTGCTGGCCTTGAATGGCCTGCTGTTCCTGGGCGGACGCTGGCCGCGCTAGGCGATTGGCCGCATGGCCACGGGGCCATGCGTCAGGGCCACGACTTCCTCCCCCCGCGTCTGGCTTCGCCCGCCGCAGAACAGGTGCAAGCCAGGCTTGCCCCATGCCTGGGCCTTGCATTCGTCGCAGTAGTATTTGACCCGGTTGGACTTGTTGACGGGCTCCAGGGGCGGGAGCACAACGCCGGGCACCATCACCAGATCATCACCGCCGCCCTCGATCACTTGGGCGTCGTCGTCATCGCCCTGGTCTTCAGGATCAGCGCCGGGCTCCAGCGGTTTGCGCGGCAGCGGGAGGCGGGGCGGGGCGGGGCGCTCGGCTGGGTAGCGATCCAGCCAGGAGAGGGTAAATTCTTCGGTCAGCAGCGCCTGGCACGCCTGGTCGAATGACCCGCCGTCGATAATGTAATGCGTCATCTGCTCGCCGGTTTTCTTGCCGCCTGGCTTGCCGGTGTTGGACGGCATCAGCCCGACCGATTCCATTTTCGCGCCCCATTCGGTGTTGTGGTATCCGCGCCGGCCTGGCTTGCCGTGGTGGAACTGCCATTGATGAACCATTTCATGAACGAGGGTTGACAGCGTTTCGCGGATCGAGCGCACGGCGAAATAGGCCGGATTCATGGCGATTTCATCGACCAGCGCGCCGCTACTGCGAGAGACGAACCGCTGGCGTGAGCAGTAACCATAGGTGCGCCGCTCGCGCTGGAGAGTGAACAGCGGCAGTTCCAGGACGCCGGCAAATAGCACCGTGTTGAAGTGGTCGAACGCGGTTTGCAGCTCGGCATAGGCTTCATGAGTCGGGGCGTGCATGGGTTTTCCTTTTGGATTGCGCAATCCAATAATAGGCGGTGAATTTGGATTGCACAATCCAAAGCGTTGGGGCTTTTTCGCCAAGGCGAAAACCGGGATTCCCTTCCGGGCTCGCTATCGCTCGGTCCTGCGGACTGCCGCAAGCGGCCCCCTACAGGCAACCCTAGCCTTGCGCCATCCTGGCGCTAAAAGCGGGTGTGATTTTGGATTGCGCAATCCAATTTAACGGGATGAAAAAGGGCGGCACGGGGCCGCCCTGGTGGCTGGTCGGCGGTCAGCCGATGAAGATCGAGGCGGCGGCAATGCCGGCGATGGCACCGGCCAGGGCTCCCGCCGCCAGGCCGAGGCCCAGGGCAAGCATGGCCAGGCGACGGCCAGCGCCTTCGACAACATCAGCAGCCAGGCGGGTTTGCTCGGATGCCTCTTGCACCGGCCTGGTCAGCGCCTCGCGCTCGCGGGCGAGCATGGCGCGGAACTGTTCGGCCTCGGCCTTGATGTTCTTGCTTGCAGCCTCACCGGCCAGGTAAATCTGACTCGCCGCAACGTCCGCCACGGCGGGCAGGGCGTTTTGCAGCGAATCGGCCTTGTCGAGCAGCGCGCCAACGTCGCCCAGGAGTTCGGCCATCAGTGCTTCGCGGGTGGTTTGTGGCGCGCCCATGGTGCCCCCTTTACTTGGTCAGAGCGGCATAGACCGCATCGAGGTTTTCTTGTGCTGACAGAGCCAGGCGGCGCATGGACACCATTGCGACGCAGCGCAGCTTTTCGTCCTGGTCTTTGGCCTCGCGCATCTTGGCCTTGTAGTCGGTGGTATCCGCGATCAGCTCCGGGATGCTGGTCTTGTGGATTCGCAGTTCCTGGTACAGCTCGCTGAAGTCCACCGCCGCGTTGAGACGCAGGGTGAATGCCTTGCTGTGCTCGTGGTACTGGATGATCGGATAAAACGCATCCTCGACGGTTTCCGTCGCTTCCAGTTTGTTGAACACGACGCGGATTTTCTTCGCCGGAATACCCATGGACTTCAGCGCCTGGATGGTGGCGATAGTGTCCTTGATTTGCTTGTTGTCTTTTACGGTCGGCACGATGAACAAATCGAACTCTTCATGCGAGCCGCGATATTGCTGCATCAGTTTCACGAAGTCTTCCACGTTCGACGCGCCAACATCGACTACGGCGGAATCCATCATCATCAGTTCTTTCTGGAGCTGGCCGAACTGATCACCGCGAACCATATCGCCGCCGCCTTCATCGGCATTGATGGACTCGACCGAGATAAGTTCTGCACCAGGCATGCGCGGCAAAAGCAGATGCTTTGCAATGGTCGATTTGCCCACGTTACCGGACAGGCTTACTACTGCTACTTTCGTCGTCATGGTTTTTTCCTTCTGATCGGACGTTGAGTCATAAACTGATTAGTGAACTCTTCCCGGCTTTGGTCGCTTTTCAGCATTTCATCTAGTGAGGGCTCGGCCTCATCTTTGACTTCAGCCGGAAGCGAAGTGTCGGGCGTTGTTTCTTGAAGCACTGGCGCAGAATTGCCGTTCTGCGGTTGTTCCAGGATTGGTTTATTTACGGCCTTGCTTGGTGTTGCAGTTTTGGAATTCCTTTTCCTGTATCGGTAGAGGTATGTGTAGAAAACCCCCTCCGATATGTCGATGCCTTGCTCAGTGATGAGCCGGTGAAGCTCAGACCTGGGCACCCCTTCCTTGATCTTCCGATCTATGTCCGGCATCAGAGGCTCCAACCGGCTGAACGTGGTTTTGCCCTCTAACCCCGAAATCAGGCTTTTCAGTTTTTCAGTGTCTGTCATGGATCAGCCCCCGTGGTCATGCAGCACTCTACCTGTTGCTTTTCTGTTGTCAAGTGTTCTTTTTGGGTTGTCTGGTGTTGCTTTGCTGTTGTCTACCTGTTGTCTACCTGTTGTCTGCCTGTTGCTTTTGTGTTGCTCGAAAGCGAATCGGCAAGCCGATTCTGTGAAAATCGACCCTCTTGACGGTTTTCCCCTTAAAGAAAGGCGTTGTCTGAGGGTCTTTTGGTTCCTTATCCTTAACGGAAAAAGCGATACACCATACGCACCTTGCAGGTGCGCGCAAAGCCTTGATTCTCAAGGCTTTTTTGGTGAATCGACTTTTTTTGCTGTATTGCGAGGCGACTACGCGCTAAGCTGGAGGACGCATTCTATAAGGGTTTCACTGTATACGGAGGCGACTACGGAAAAAAATGAGACTAGCGGACGCAATACCACTCCGCCTGACGGTGGAAAAAAGGGAGCTTTACGAGGCTCAAGCGATGGCCGCAGAGCTGCCGCTGAGCACCTACCTACGCAACCGGCTGGAGCGTGAAGACGCGGTGCTGGACGAGCTGCAAATGCTCAGGCGAGCAGTCGAGCGGATGGCAGATCGAGCACCGGGAGAGACGCAAGGCGGCGACGGCTTGCAGGGCATGGGGGGCGTGCTGCTGGAAATGCTGCTGACTTTGCGGCAACTGGCAGGCGCTAAAAACGACCTGGCGCAGAAGGAAATAGCGCGCCTCGGCTATGACGTATGGAGTGCAGGTAAATGAGAGACGAAGAACGTAGGCAGTTCGGTTTAATACTGTTCCTGTTAATGCCGGCTGTTTTCTGGACTATGGCAGTCAAGAAAACTGAAGTGCTAACAGAGCCGAAATGGAAATCAGCATGGGAGCTGATGAAGCACACACATGAAAAGCCGATATTGCTAGGCGCAGTAATTGGCGGCGTGGTGATGGCCATATTTTTAATATGGCTGATGGCGCAACTAGGCAAAAGCGAGTTTGGCGGTGCGCCATTTAGAAAGTTTCTTCGCGGCACTAAAACCGCAAGTATTAGCGCGCTGAAGTCAAAGACCAGGGAGAAGAAGAAAGCGCAAGTAACTATCGCTGATATTCCATTGCCGACAAAAGTTGAAAACTTGCACTTGCTTGTTCAGGGTGCGACTGGCTCCGGTAAATCGGTATTGATGCGGGAACTTGCATACACGGCATTGAAGCGCGGCGACCGTGCAATTTTCCTAGACCCCAATGGCGATATGTATTCAAAGTTTGGGCGACCGGGTGACGTTGTACTAAATCCCTACGATTCCAGAACAAAGGGATGGTCATTCTTCAATGAAATACGGGCGGACTATGACTTTCACCGATATGCGCTTTCCCTGGTGCCGCGAGGCCAGACAGCGGACGCGGAAGAGTGGTGCGCCTATGGCCGTCTGCTGCTGCGCGAGACAGCGCGCAAGCTGAAGACGATAGGCATGCCCTCGGTTGCGGAGCTTTTCCGCTGGACGACTATCGCGCCACCGGAAGACCTGCGGGAGTTCCTGATAGGTACAACCGCCGAATCGTTGTTCGCAGGATCGAGCGAGGCAAGCAAGGCGCTGACCTCGGCGCGTTTCGTCCTGTCGGACAAGCTGCCAGAGCACTTGAACATGCCGGCAGGCGACTTTTCCTTGCGCAACTGGCTGGAGAATGAAACGGGGAACCTGTACATCACCTGGCGCGAGGATATGGCCGAAGCGTTGAAACCGCTGATTTCAGCGTGGATTGACGCAGTATTTGTGTCGATCCTGTCGATGCCTGAAGACGAGAACAGGCGCGTTTGGGCCTTCATTGACGAACTGGCGTCGCTGGAAAAACTGGCCTCCCTGGAGGCCGCGCTGACCAAGGGTCGCAAGCACGGACTGAGGGTAGTTGCAGGGCTTCAGTCAACGGCCCAGCTAGACGACATTTACGGGCGGGACTCAGCACAAACGCTGCGCTCTTGCTTCCGTTCCCTGGCCGTCCTGGGCGGATCGAAGACAGACCCGCGCACTTGCGAGGATATGAGCAAGGCGCTGGGCCAGCACGAAGTAGAGCGCGACCGCTACAGCAAGAACATGGGCGCGAAGACAAGCCGCACGAAGGCTGAAGACGTGAAGATGGAGAGCGTTGTAACGCCGTCTGAAATCGCAAGCCTGCCGGAATTAACCGGATTCCTGGCGCTGGCGGGTGACTTCCCGGTTGCACGGTTCAAGCTGGAGCCTCTGAACTTCAAGAAGATCAACGAACCGTTTATGGAGCGCGTAGCCTGATGCTCAGCCACAAGGTAATGACTCGGCAAAACATCGGCGCAGCAGCGAGCTACTACGGCGACGGTGCCGATGATTACTACGCCAAGGAAGGCGATTCGATGGAGTGGCAAGGGGAAGGCGCTAAAGACCTGGGCCTAACAGGCCCGGTCGATAGCGAGCGGTTCAAGGAGCTGCTGGCCGGGGAAATCAAGCCAGGCCAGCAGATCATACGGACGGACACGCGCAAGGACAGCAACGCCAGGATCGGCATTGACCTGACTTTCTCCGCGCCGAAAAGCGTATCGCTGCAAGCCCTGGTCGCCGGCGACGGCGAGATTATCAAGGCGCACGATCGGGCAGTTGCCAAGGCCATCGAGGCGGCAGAGCAGCGCGCCCAGGCGCGCAGGAAAGTTGACGGCAAGACGATGGTAGAGAACACCGGCAACCTGGTTGTCGCCAAGTTTCGCCATGAGACGAGCCGCGAGAAAGACCCGCAATTACACACGCATGCCGTTGTGCTCAACATGACCAAGCGCAGCGATGGCGAGTGGCGGGCGCTGAAGAACGACGAAATTATCAAGATGACGAAGTACCTCGGGGCGGTTTACCGCGCCGAGCTGGCAAGCGAGCTGGCGAAACAGGGCTACAGCATCAGACACGAACGCGACGGCATGTTTGAGCTTGGCCACATCACACGCCAGCAGCTTGAAGGCTTCAGCCAGCGCAGCGCGCAGATCGAGGAACGCTTGGCCAAGCAGGGGCTGACGCGGGAAACAGCATCAGCCGCGGAAAAGCAGGCGGCGACAATGCAGAGCCGGGCACCGAAGACGAGCGCCGAGCGGGAGGCGGTTTTCAAGGACTGGCAGGAGCGCGCCAAGGAGCTGGGAATCGACTTCAAGAGCAAGGAATGGGCAGGCCGGGACAAAGGCCCGGAAGTGAGCCGGCAGAGTACGCCGGGAGAATTTGCGGCAGACGTGGCCGCGCAGCGCGCCGTGCGGTACGCGGTCAACCATTTGACCGAGCGCCAGGCAGTCATGACCGAAAGCAAGCTGATCGACACAGCGATCAAGCATGGCATGGCCGGCGCGACGCTGAAGGACATTGAAGCCGAGATAAAGCGGCAGACAGAGCGCGGCTACCTGGTCAGGGAACAGACCATGTATCGACCGGCAGAGAATGCCGTGGCAGGTGATCGAGGACAGAGCCGGGAGGCCTGGGTGGCCGAGCTGGAGGCCAAGGGCATGAGCCCGGCAGCAGCACGCGAGCGAGTGGATACCGCCATCGAGCGCAAGAGCCTGGTGGAGACAGAACCGCAGTACACGACTCAGACCGCACTGGAGCGCGAGAAACGCATTCACAGCATCGAGCGGGACGGTCGGGGGGCTATGCAGCCCATCATGCAGCCAGAGGCAGCCAGGGCCACGCTGGAGGCTACAAACCTCAACAGCGGGCAGCGCAGCGCCGCCGAGCTGATCACCACGACCCATGACCGCGTTATCGGCGTGCAAGGCTACGCCGGCACCGGGAAAAGCCACATGCTGGACACAGCAAAGCAGATGATCGAGGCCAGCGGCTACGAAGTGCGCGCACTGGCCCCCTACGGGAGCCAGGTTAAGGCGTTGCGGGAGCTGGGCGTCGAGTCGAACACCCTGGCGTCGTTCCTCAAGGCCAAGGAGAAGAACATAGGCGAGCGCACCGTCCTGGTAGTGGACGAAGCGGGCGTTGTGCCAGCGCGGCAGATGGATCAACTCTTGAAGCTGGCAGAGAAGGCAGGGGCTCGCGTTGTGCTAATGGGCGACACGGCGCAAACGAAGGCCATCGAGGCGGGCCGACCATTCGACCAGCTCCAGGCGGCAGGCATGGCCACCGCCAAGATGGACGAGATTCAGCGCCAGAAAGACCCGCTGCTGAAAGAAGCGGTAGAGCTATCGGCGCGGGGAAAGGCTGCTGAATCGTTGAGCAAAATCAGCTCCATTGTCGAGGTCGAGAACGACAAAGAGCGGCGGCTGACCGTGGCGAAAGACTATGTGTCGATGACGCCAACGGAGCGCGAAAAGACCATTATCGTTTCGGGCACCAACGAGGCGCGGCGGGAGATTAACCAGGCCGTGCGCGAAGGCATCGGCACGCTGAATAAGGGCATCGAGTTCGACACCCTCATTCGCCGTGACACGACACAGGCCGAGCGGCGGTTTTCCAAGTATTACCACGTAGGCGACGTGATCCAGCCGGAACGCGACTACCCGAAAAGCGGGCTGAAGCGTGGCGAGATTTACAAGGTCGAGGACACCGGGCCAGGCAATCGCCTGGTACTGAGCACCGAGGCGGGCGAGCGCCTGGCAATCAACCCGATGCAGCACAAGCAGCTATCGGTTTACCAGCCAGAGCGGGCAGAGCTCGCGCCGGGCGACAAGGTTCGGATCACCCGCAACGATGCACGCCTCGACGTGGCCAACGGCGACCGCTTCACCGTCGAGCGAGTAACAAACGGCATGGTGACGCTCAGAAACGCACACCGCAGCATCGAGCTTTCAACAGACAAGCCGCTGCACGTTGACTACGCCTACGCGACGACCGTTCACAGTAGCCAGGGTCTGACCGCCGACCGCGTGTTGATCGACGCGCAGACCAAGAGCATGACCACGGCCAAGGACGTTTACTACGTGGCCATATCCAGGGCGCGGCATGACGCGAGGATTTACACCAACAGCGTTGCAGAGCTGCCCAAGGCGATCAGCCGAGAGAACGTGAAGCATGCCGCCCTCGATCTTTCGTACAAGCTGCACCGCTCGCCGGTCGAGAAAGCCAGGCTCCAGGAGCTGAAAGAGCAGGCGCGCAAACAGGTTGAGGCGGGCAAGCAGGCCGGGAGCAAGACCAAGGCACCGGACGAGCCCCAGAAACGCACCAAAGGGCCGTCAGAGGCTCAGACGGGCAAGGGGAAGGGCGCAGCGCAGGAGAAGGCCAGCAGCGGGCCACAGAAGGGCTCACAGCGGGAAGAGCCAGGTAGACAGGATCGGGCGCGGGAGAATGCCGGCAAACAGCAGAAGCAGGCAGAGCGCGGCAGATGAACATAGACAAAGCGGCATTCGCAAAGGAAGTAAGCGCGCAGCAGCGAGAGCGGCGCGCCATCGAGGACGAGGAAGCGAAAAAGGCCATCGGGCGACGGATCAGCAGCGAAGCGGCCAGGCTGGATTTAAGCGGTACGGCCGCAGCAGCTCGGGCGGGATGCAGCCGGCGCACCTGGTTGCACTATGAGTCGGGAGCAACAACACCCGATGCCGCAATGCTTCGCAAGCTGGACGCCCTGGGCTTCGATGTTCTGTACCTGGTCACAGGGAGAAGGGGAGGGGAGAGGCAACCCAATATCTAGTGGTGGATCAGCTGGAGATCCACGCAAGATATTGGGTTAGCGGAAAAAGAAACCGCCCGTGAGAGTTGATCGTCACGGGCGGGGTGGAAGATGGCCAGCGAGCACGGTGTCACAGAGAAACAGCAGAGAGGGGGGAGAACACCTGGGCGAGTCCGGGGAGAACTCCAGCCCGCCACCGACCGAAAGAGCAGGCGGGCGATTCTATCGCACCGCCTGTTTTTTGTGGCGTGCTGCGCGTCGTTCATTGAGAAAGGTTATGGCAGAAACAACCACAACACAGACGACGACAAGCAAAAGCACGGTAGGCAGTGCCTCGATAAAACGGGCCTTTGCTTCAGGCCCGAATGCGCCCGAAATGGCGCAGCCAGCGCACGAAATCATAGATTCGACTCCAGATGCCCGCTGGCAGCGAGAGAGGCGGCAGCAGCGGCTGGGCCTTGCTTGCGATGAATGGCAGCAACGGCGCTGATGGCGCTGCCAATCTCGGAAGCGTCGTAGCGGTCGGGATGGGCGACCGTCATAGGGACGTTGTGCATAGCGTCGGCAAGCGCGCCTATGGCGTTCAAGCGCTCGGCTGGGGAGCCTTGGGCGCGGGCGAGAGAGCGAATCTGCGCCAGGGTCTGACCAAGAACGTGCAGCGCACGAACCTGGTTTGCATCGAGAGCTGGATTATTCATGAGTCGCCCCCTTCTTTCTGGCAATGAGAGCGGTGACGAAGGACAGTAGCCGCTCGCGGGTGCGATAGGCGGATGGTGGCAAGAGAAGAATCGCAACGACACCACTGAAAAGCACACAGAACAGGTATAGCGCGGCCAGGTTCTTGCCCATGGCCTCGGCAACATCGCCGATGGGCGAATCAATAGTTGCCCATTCGTCGCAACTCACAGCCGCCACGGGAGGAAGGGTGCCGGGCTCACGCGGGGGCATGACACACACCTTGACCAAAATGTGGTCAGGCTTTGCAGAAGCGCCTATCTGCTGGGCTGCTGCCTGCTCTTCCACCAGCCAGCGAGCAGCCTCAGTGAAAGACCAACCGGAGCTGAAACCGAGAAACATAGCGAGAGCAAAGGCAGGGCAGACCAGCCCAATGAAAACGAATTGCTTGGCGACCATCCAGGAGTAGGCAAGAACAGAAACGGCCCTGCTGGTCGCGGGTGAAAGAGTTGTATCCATGGGTATACCTCAAGATATAAGCGCCACCAGGTTAGCGGCGGCGCAATAAGCTAGACACGCAAATTAGGGTTTAAGAATCGCGCCGTACTTTGCGAGGATTCGCTCTTTGTCAGTGGTATTGCCTGACTGGCACTTGTACAAATAATCACGGCGCGCCTTTAGAGTACGGCTAGGAGAGAATTTGTCTTTCCGATATTTAATGATGCTGAAAAAGTCATCCACATGAGACTCGCACTGCTGGAGGTTCATTGCGGCTTCATAATCAGAGAGGCACAGCTCTGTGCCACATGGATCAGCCATAGCGGCGCTAGAAAAGAGAGCAGCGGGGAAAAGAAGAGCAAAGACGTATTTTTTGATTTTCATAGAGGAAGCTCCTTTGTTTAAATTGGTGCTCGGATGCCCCGAGCTGCCCACCACTAAGCAGGTGGCGCAACCGCTAGGCCAGAGGCGAGCGGCTTCCTTGCTCACTCAGCCATTTTCGACTTAGTGAAAATCGGGTCATAGAACACTTCGACAAGCTGGCGGCGCTCGAAATACAGAACAACGTGAACCGTTTTATAAACTTCATCCTTGATGAGTTTCGAGTCCAAGCCCCGGCCTACCTCAGAGCTTTTGATCAGCGTGAAAACACGGCCATACGTTTCAATCGCGCTATTGGCGTGCGTCGTTGTGATTGATCCAGGGTGGCCGGTGTTCAGTGAGCTGATGTATTCCCAGGCTTCATCGCCGCGAAGCTCTGCCGGAAAGATACGGTCGGGCGTCATACGCATGGCTGCGCGTAGGCATTCTTTCGGGGAGACGCGCCCGGCACCCTCGCCATAAAGCATGTGGACGCGGTTCGGGTGGTTGGGCAGCTTCAGTTCGTGAACATCTTCGATTGTGATGATTCGCTCATCGGGCGAAACCTTCTCAATCAGCGAGCGTGCGAATGTCGTTTTGCCCGAGCCGGTGGCACCGGAAATAATCATGTTGCGGTGGTGCCTAACACACAGCTCCAGGAACTCGCGCCATTTGCCCTCACGCTTGAGAGCCAAAAGCTCGACCTCGAAAGGATCGAGGCGCGTGAAATCGCGGGCCTTTGTCAAAGCCTCAGCCTCGGCCTGGCTCGGCTGATTAAAGCTCACGTCGCGGGCACGGTTGAAAGCGCCATCCTCGGCCAGCTCTTCGAGAGTCTTGACGACCGATGAATGCGTGCGGAAGTTGAAGGAGCACGTATCGTCGATAGTGGCGGGCGGCATATTGATTTGCCCCCGCTCGCCATCAGCAAGAATCACCGAGTTGATTGCTTTCATGCTAATGCCGTTATAAACGGCAATGGCATTGGCCAGCGACTTCAGATAGGCCATTGTCAGCTCGGCGCACGGCACCGCTTCCCAGCCTTCGAAAGTCTTTACCCAATACTCACCGGGACGGTTAATCGCAAGCTCATTGACGCCTGGCGTTGCCAGGGCGTGCGCTATGGGCTTGAGCAGTTGGCGAATAGTCGTGTCCCGGCCTAGATGGTTAATTGCGTTCAAGGTTGTATACCCCGCTGAAATCAAGGTCGCGTGCAACGAAGATTTGCAGCCGCTCGCCCTGGTTCTTGTACAGGGTCGGCGGAATGTTGATGGTGTTTTCGAGCGCGGTAGCGGCCATATCCTGGCTACTATCCGAAGTGTTATCGAAGGTGATCCGGTCTGAATCGCCCTGCGACGCCTTGTTAGACAGGAAGTCGCCCACATCGCCAATCATGCTCAACATGATTGCCCCGCCGAAACGCTTCCAGAAATGGGTATCCACCCAGCCACCTAGACCGCCTTCGCCGAGTGGGCCAGCGCCTGGCGAATCGAGGTTGATAACAACGCCGGTAGGCGTTTCAACCCGCGTCCACAGGACGAAGATTCGCGCCTGGCCCTGAGTCATGCCGCCCTGGTACTGGCCGACGACCTTGGAGCCACGATCCAGCAGCACAACGCGGCCATTGGTCGAGTAAATGTCCCGAGTTGTGTAGCAGGTAGTCATGCCGGGCACAGTGGAAACGATCTTGGTTTCGAGCTGGCAGTCCAGCATAGAGCCCTGGGTTAGCAGCATGTCGCGGTTCTTGAGGACGCCGGCACGGGCACCACTGAGGCGAACGGGCTGGAGGTTGTCGGCAAGGGGGCCGCTACCACTTCCCGAACTCGGCTCAGCCGTGGGCTGCGCCTGGGCCTGGCTCTGCTGCCCGCCCGTGTTCGTGTTGAGATTGGGCGAGAGCCTGCGCATGCGAATCAGCTCTTCGGGCGTCGGGCCTTCCGGGCGCTGTTCTTGAGGCGGCGCTGTAGGTTGCACGGGTGCAGCAGCGGGGGCGGCGGCAACAGCAGCGGCGGCTTCTGCCTCATCGGAAGCCTGCGGCTCGGGCTCAGGGATGATCGGCTTCGGCTGCCAGTCGGCACCGGCCTTGTTGAGCCCGATTTGCGGCTCAACGGCCTGCGATTCGCCGCCGTCGCCCTTTCCCATGATCCCCATAGCCTTCCAGGTGACGAAGCCACCGGCACCTAGAACGGCGGCAATGACGGCAACCAGGAAGAGCTTGGCACCCTGCGGCGTAGGCTTGCGCTGTTCACCGAGGCGAGAAGCGCCGCGCTCGCCCTCGATGCGGTCGAACTCTTCGCCCGCGTCGATTACGTCTCTTTTAGCCATTACTCATCACCCCCGATAACTACCCGCTTCACAGCAGGCGATTGAGTCCTGCTTTTGTTCTCTACGCCGATTGCGTCGTAGGCGTCGTTGTACACAGCCAGGGCACGATCACCGAGGCGAAGCATCCACTTGGCGTTGACCTTGTGGACGGAATAAACGCCGTTGGCTTCGCCAATGGTGTTGCGGTTGACCATGCTTTCGTTACCGTCAGCGTCCACCAGGTAGATGCCAGGAAGATCGACGTTGCCGGGAAACTTGAAGTAGGTGAACTCGTTGTTGTCCCAGGCATGCACCGGGGCAATGTCGAGGTCGCCGGCCATGGCGTACTCGGTGTTGAAGGTGCCGCGTGGGGGCTGATTGAAACCATCGGCCACAGCCTGCTTGCGCAGCTCTTCCAGGGCCTTCTGGCGAGCGGTATCGGGGTAGTTGAAAGAAAGGCTGTAGACAGCCTTTGCCTCTCGCGTCGGCTGGAAGATCAAGCGGAACTTATAGGTTCGCTTGTCGGTGATGATTATCAGGTTCGTGTCGGCCTGCTCTGCCGTCGGCTTGATAAACACATGGTTGCCAGAATTGGCAAACGAATAGGACGCCGAGTCGCCAAAGGCGTGAGTGACGTACTGCTCGCCAGGCTCAAGCTCGATGTGGGTAGCAATACCGATGACGGTATCCAGTTGCACCACGTCCTGCGGGTTGTACGTGGTGGAGCGGACGCGGTGATCGAAGGCCGATTTAACCGGATAGTCCAGGGCGAACGCCTGGCCCGACAGTGCAGCGGCCAGGACGAGCGGGATTAGCTTGAATGCTTTCATGGTGGCCACCTCAGTTACGCACGACTTCAGGGTCAGCGCGGAAGGTGTTCACGACGAATCCGAGCGGGTTAATTCGCCGCTCTTCAGTGGTCATGATTGCCCGCACGTAGGTGTAGCCGACCGTGGCGATCCAATGTTCTACCGGCTCAATCCGGCCATTGGTGTGCTTCTTCTGAGTGGTGTAACGGACGGTGGCAATCCCGGTTTCGGAATTGCTGGTGATGGAGCGAACCTTGACGATGATTTCGGTGCGGTTGTTCAGTACCGCGTCCCGAGCATTCGGGCCGGAATAGATAGCGTTGTAGGTTAGCCAGGCATCTTGCCCGCTCATAAGGCGGGTAGTTTCGTACATGCTTTGGATGGTCTTGTACTCGTAGCCCTCGCGGTTGAGCACATACTTGTTCAGGAAATACGAATCGACGGCCTCGCCATAGCTAACCTCAGATTCACGCTGGACAGTCACAGCCTCGACCGCGCCCGTTGTGTTGTCCACACGGAGGACGGTAGGAATCGGGGCTTCCTGGCTCAGACCGGCAATGCCGGCGATCAGCCCGAGAAAGGCCATACCCATAGAAACACCAGCGACGCGCCAGGCGATGCGCTTTGATTTCTCTTTCTCGACCAGCAAGTCACGCTCAAGGGATGCAGACTCGGAAAGGTAGAGGTTAATTTCCTCTTTGCCTGTCAGTTGTTTTTGCTCCTTGCTCATTTGATTGCTCCTTGTACTTCTGCGGGCATGGTCTTGTTGATCGGCTGGCGGTTGGATTCGTCGGGCTGCTTAGGCTTCGGCGCAGAGCTGCAACCGGAAACGATGAACGCAACGAGAAGAGCGGTAACGATATTTTTCACAATGAAAGTCCCCATTGGCTTTGCTGAGAGCAAGCCTACCCCTTTTTTATCAAATTTGCAATTTTGATTGAAAAGAAAGCGCCCCGTCCGGGGGCGCATTTTTCACTTATGCGGCTTTCGATCCCTTGAAATAGCCATAGGCTTTCTGAGCGCCGCGCATCGCGGCTGGGGCCATGCCCTTGGCGGCTCCGCGCGAGCCGTCTGCGCCCTTGGCGCCACGCTGATAGATCGACCGGCCAGCGCCTGCCAATCCACGCCCGACAGAGCCAGCACCACCTCGCAGAGCGCGCATTTCCCACATATAGCTGAGCCCCACACCGCCAGCCAAAGCGCCCGCAATGCCTGGTAGCTGCATCAGAATCAGGATCATTGCGACAGAAAGGATGACAGCCCCGCCTAGCGAATAAGCAACGTTGACACCGCTTTCAAATTTCACACCCTCTACATATCCCCCGTATATCTCCATCATTAAGCCGAACACGGCAGAAAAGAGAATAATCAAGAGTACGTAATTGAGTACCTGGCCAACCCACAATTCAAAGAAACGGCTTGTCGGCTGCCAAAGCAACGCAACAATGAAAAGTGGGCCAAGCCCGGCAAGCAACGCAAGAGCCAGTTTGGCAAGCAAGATAAACGCGCCGCCAATTGAAACAATAACCGCAGTGGCGAGGATATAGATTATCCCGAACAAGCCATATAAGAGCCCATCCGAAGAAAAGAACCCGGACTCTTTGAAGGCTTTGGCAGCGGCATCGAATCCTTTTCCTGCTGCAACGTCGATGATACTTGCCGCCCCTGCGCCCTCGCTCGGATCAGTGATCAGCGCAACGGCGAACGAGTTCGGCAATTCAATTATGGCGTTAGCAATTTGGGTTTGATAAAGACCGCCAGCCAGGGCAACAGACACGACAATTCCGATTCGCAAAGAGCGCGCCAGGAAGTCGAGTACAGGCATATCCACCGCGCCGCGAATAATCAGGATGGCGTAGGCGATAAAGCCCAGCGTCAAGCCAAGCGTTACGAATGGCGTAATGGTTGCGATAGCATTCGAGGATATATCAGCCACAAATGTTTGGGTGGCTGTATCCACCTTTTGAAAGAGCGGCGAGAATAAAGAGAATGCCATTATTTGCACCCCACGTTATTTGATACTGGGCATGCCAGTGTTATCAGGATTAAAGAGGCTCTTGTGCTGAGCCTCTTTGGCGTTTATGCAGTTGGCTTGAATGGCCTTCTCACCTGGATTATTGGCGCACTCAATGAGCTTTTGTTCTCGGGCGTCAGGGTTGGCCAGATAGTAGTCTACCGTCATGGTTTCCTCGGTCTTGCAGGCGACCAGGAGGACGGCAAAGGCAGCAATAAAAAGTCCCTTCACCATTATTTAATCTCCGGCATAGCATCGTTTTCAGGGTTGAGAATGTCGCGGTTCATTTGGCGGCGCTGGTCATCTACCAACTTCTGCTCTGCCGACGAGAGCTGGGAAATCATTTGCAGCTTGGTAGTTTCGTTCTGAACCAGCGCTTGCTCAGCAGAAATGCGGGCCTGCAAATCCTGGATTTCCTTCGGGTCTTGGGTAGAACTGATTCTAGAAATCAGAGAGTTGATGTTATTCAGCCGTTCCTGGGCACCTTGATAGGTACGCAGGGCGACGGCCTTTTCAGATGCAGCAGTCTTCAGATAACGTTCATTGAGCGCGTTTTGGGTGGCGTCATTTGTGCCACTGATGCGCTCCAAGTCCATGATCGTCTGAGTAGAGCCATAATTACCTGAGTAAATAGCGTCAACGCTCCCAGGAATTTGCCCATTAACTCCAGGCGTATTAGCCACGCCGAGGTAGCGTGCGCCAGTAACGAGCTTTTGCATTTCGTCCATCTTGTCCCAATGCCGCTGAAGCTCGGAGTATTGCTGTTGCATTTCAGCGATTTGCTGAGCCCACTGCGCCATGGTTTGAATCTGGTTAGCCATGTTTTGCGCAATAGATGCACCGTCAGTAACCGGAATCTGTGCGTGAGCCGCGCAGCTAAACATGGCGACAAAAGCAATTGCCGTGATCTTCATTTTCATTGAACAGTCTCCTTTTCATTAATAGCCCGTGCGCGCTGGAAGAAGTGCGGGAGCCAGACTTTGGGGTCTTCCCCGAACTCAGCAACGCATTGTTCGGAAATTTCAGCGGTTTCAGGCGTGCCCGAGAGGACTAGCAACTCGTCGTCAAAGCCATAAAGGTTCAACTCAGCAACCGCGCAATTGCCACCCTGTTTAATGAGAAAGCGGCGGCTATCTTCGGCAAGCCCTTTGAGCAGCGAGAACTCAGCATCAGTGAGTTTGAAAATCTCGGTGTAAGTCTTGTAGTCCGCATCAGGGTTAGGCAGAAACAAGAAGGTCGCGCACTGGCCGACCAGCGTAGAGGCGATAGGGCTGTTGCCAATATCATCGGCCTCTTGGGTAGCGAACACACAAAGGCCGTTCTGTTTACGAATGGTCTTTTGCTTGTTCTTCACCAGGTCTTGGAAATACTCATCTTCCAGAGGCTTCCAGAACTCATCGAATACATAAATAAACCGGCGTCCGTCGATCATCTTTTCAGTGCGATAGATGAGATACATCATGACCGGCCCGCGAATATCGGGTTGCTCCAGGAACTCGGTCACGTCGAAGCCGTAAATCTTGTGCGTGGACAGGTTGAGCGCGTCAGTTGGGTTATCGAACATCCAGCCATATTCGCCGCCCTCGCACCACTTGAGCAGGCGAGAATGCACGCTGGCCGGGCCTGCATGGTCTTCATCTATGTGCATGGCGTGAGGTAGGTTCTGCACTAGGATCGACAGCCGGCGCAAAGCCTTCGGGAAGGAATCGGCCATGATGGTATTGATGCCCTGGTCGATATGCTTTTCGTCCTGGTGGCTCACAGGGCCAGCGGCAGCAGCGAGCGTTTTAACGAAACGCTTCAAGAAGCTGATATTGGCCGGCGTGGGCTCCATCTGGAAAGGATTGAAGCCGGACGCCTCACCCATCTTGAGCGGCAGATAACGACCGCCCATGGCGCGAATAACCACCTCCATGCCTCGATCCTTGTCGAAGGCGCAGATGGTCGGGCCGAACTTCTGCGACTGCGCGAGAGTGAAGCCGAGGGTTACGGTTTTACCAGTACCAGACTTCCCGGTAATCATCGTATTGCCAAGCAGCTTTTTATCGGTACTGTTTTGCTCCGGGTCGGAGTAGTGATAATTGAAGTAAAGCGGCGTGCCGCTGACAGTCTTCAGGATGGTGACGGCTGGCCCCCAGGGATTGCCAGCAGGCTTGCCGCTCAGGAAATTATGCAGCGGTGAGAGCGAAAGAAAATTCAGAGAGGTGATCGGCGCAGGGCGCGGGCGATAGCTGAAGTTAGCGGGGAGCTGAGCCCAAAAGCCGGCCTCTAATGCCAGATCAACTTTAGTGTCGATAATGCTGCGATCACTAAGCGCGGCGGATACTTGAGCCAGGTTGTCGCGTACCTCATTACCGCTATCACCAAAAACAGTGATGGTAGCGTGATGCTCACCCATGACGAAGTGACCAGAAATGAGCTGGTTAAGAGCATCGTTAATTTCGTCAATTTGCTCGGTGGCAACGTCCGCAGAGTCGATAAGGTTCTTCTGCTGACGAATCAAAAAGCCCTTGGCGGCATGGCGGGAAAGCGCGCTGAAGCTCTGAGTCAGAATGAACTCAAAGCCACTTTCCATCAGGTTGTTGATTTGGCCTGGCTCGGTATAAGCGGGATAATCGAAGATTTCACGCTGGCCAAAGAAGCGAGAACTTTCGTCGTTGCGAATCTCGCCAATCTCGCCCCACTTGCTGAAGAACAGGCGATTGCGGCCCATATACTCACAGAAGCGGGTGCGGCAAACGGGCATGCGGTGATGTTCACCGTTCACCAGGAATGCCAAGAACTCCAGGGCGGACGAGTAGGCATAACCGCCGTCTTCTTTGTCGTCCAGCAGCTCGCCCTTGTCATTGAGGCGATAAATGCCCAGGTTCTCGGGATCATACTTGCCGAGGCTTTGCTTAATGCGAAGGTTAATGTCTTCGACAGCTTTAATGCATGCACGCTGACGCTCGGTTTTCACCTCGACACTTTCTTTCTCCATAGCACCAAAGAAAGAGAGCACCTTGTCCACGACTGGACGATAGACAACGGTGATATAGAGGTCATTAACCATCAGGTTATAGCCGGTGAAGCTGGCCCGGTACTTCTGGTCGAGCTGGTCACAGAACGCATTTTCAAACTGGCTTTCCGGGTACTCATTCACCCGGCGACGCACGATATGCGACCAGACAGAAACGTGAGCCGTGGCAATGCCACGGAAGAAGTTATTCAGATCACGACGCCAGGTAGTGACTTCATCAATAGATGCGCTGGTGTGCGACCGGCCACCTATTTTCCAGACAGACACGTACTCTGCGGATTTGGTCGAAATGATTTTATCCGTGACGTGGTGCGAGTAAGGAATAAAGCCAGAAAGCGGCGATTCACTTCGCAGGTGTTTAGTGGCCGGCGTCAAACTCATTGTTTGAATCTCCTTTTCCGGTAATCAGCGGGGCCATAGGAAGAAGCGCCCCAATAGCCTTTGTTGCGGTTGCGAAACTTGGTTTCGAACCAGAGTCCCCAAATACGAAAAGCCTTGTCGTCAGTCTTTGTGATTTGCGCCATGACAAACCAAAAAGGCAAAACGAGTCCCCAGCACCACAAGCTGATTTTCATAGCGCACGCGGCAACGACGATAATCATTAGAAGCAGCGGGATCATGGGGACACCCGCGACCGTGGGGGCGCGGGTGCAGCCTTTGAACAGGGGAACGGATGCCTGTTCAGAAGGTTCCATGTTCAATACCTATCAGGTGAAGAACAGGGCGGTCAGTTGAGCGGCGGAACCGGCGATGATGATGCCGATAGCCCAGCGGACGAAGGTATCTTTCTCGACGAACTTGGTCGCGTAACCGATACCCAGGGCGAGCAGCGCGATTACCGCGATGGTCGGGATAATGTCGGTCAGCTCAACCTTGAAAGACTCCATGACACCTTTGGCCTTGGCCAGACCGCCAGTCTGAGCCATGGCGACTTCGGTGGTAACAACCAGGCTCAGCGCAACGGCGAAGACCTTGTTAGCGGCGGCGGTGACTTTAGCCAGTGCCTGACGGATTGCCTTTTTCATCTTGTGTTTCCTCTTGCAGTAGAAATGTGCCGTGTTGGACGTTGAATCGTTCTTGCAGAAAAGCGAAAAGCGTTCTCGGATCAGCCCATAGTCTCAATTGCCCCCGTTGTGTCAGCAGTGCGAAGGTTTCCGGTTTCTTAGTGACCGGGTCGTCCGCCTCGAAAGTGAAATACCACTCCTTGAGAGAGCGCCTAATTACAACCACGTTTCTTGCCGCGCCAATCTGGAAAGCCAGATCGACGCTTTCCTGTTGTATTTTTTTCATTCTGTATGGCCCTACAGTTGGCTTTGCTTTGGTGCCGGGCCTTCCCTTCTAATACTGTTCGTATCTTATCAAATTTGCAATTTTGATAGCAACAAATTTAATCCTTTTCCTCGGCCACAGCAGCGCCGCGCTCTGCCTTTTCAGGCGGGGCGCTGAAAGCGTCAGCATTGGGCCGGGAGAACGCATCACCAATACCGTCAGGAAGAGGCTTAACAGTATTGGGTGTGGGCGCTTGTTGGGCGGAACCCTGCAACTTCAGGGGCTCCGATGATCCTTTGGCAACAGGTACTAGGGCCGGCACATCAAGAGTAGCGTTTGCAGCCACCTTGAGCACATAGCCGTTTGAAAAACCGTCGCGGAAATTGCCGGTGTTGTAGCAGGACAGCGCAGCATGCAGAGCCGCTTGCTGATCGGCATAACGCCCTTCAGCGCGCTTGTAGCAGTCGGTAATCACCCTGGCAGCGCCTGCCAGGTTCTTGCATGGGTCGAAGAGGTCAGCGACCGACATACCTAGCCAATCAAGGTTCTTGACGTTGACCTGGCCGAAACCGCCATCGAAGTTATAGCCGTTGGTCTTCAGCCAGTTTGCGGTAGCAATGGCTTCTTCCCGGTTCTCGGGCTGGCGAGGTAGGCGGACGCCCTTGGCGTTGATGCCAATGGCGAATGGATTAGCCCCGGACTCATGGCGAACAATGGCCGATAGCGTATCAAGGTGAACACCTGGGGCGCATTGCGCCGCCAGGCTTGGGAAGTCCACCGACTCAACAGCAAAGGCATTGCCAGCGCAGAGCCCGAGGGCGGCGAGGAATAGGCGCTTCATACGAGGGAAGCGCCGCAGAGTTCATAATTCTCGTAAGATGCAAGCTCAGAATCGCCGCTTGCAGTGATGGCGGCACTGACGAGAGGCAGGCTTGGCGAGGCGTTAATTGCCATAACTTTTCGTTTCATGCTGTAGTCCTTCGCATAGGTTTTCAATCAAATTTGCAAATTTGATTGAAATGGTGCGGGCAAGAAACGATAATGTCAATAGGCGTCCTTGCCAGCAGGCGCGGATTGTACTGGATAGAGGACAAAATTGCAGCGATGAAGAATGACGACTGGTTGGCATCATTGCAGAATGCCGCTACTGAGACGCTGAAAGAGTGGCGCCAGGGGATTGACTCGGAACTGAAGAAACGAGAAGGGCGGGAGCGCGCAGAGGCTCGCAAGAAGATCAAGGAGCTAGCTGAAGCGCACGGGATAGACCTGGCCACACTTGCCCCATCAGGCAGCGGGAAGCCGGAACCTAAGTACAGGAACCCCAACAATCAGTTTCAAACCTGGTCGGGAGTGGGAAGGAAACCCAAGTGGGTAGAAGAGTGGCTAGCAGCAGGCAAGCCACTGGAAGAGCTGGCAATAAACTGAGCTGCTGCCGGTCAGGTGGACTTGTCCAGGTGAACGGCAGGAGCCGACAAGCCGCTAGCGGCGCGTCAGATAGGAGATCGAGCAGATGAACGAGAAGAAGACGGCACGGATTTACGACATTGGCACTGGTCGCCTTGCGCAGCCTCGCCAGGCCGCGAACGACGAAACACCGGCTAAGACGGGCGGGGGCGGCGGCTTTGAGCAGGAAGAGCAGCCCGTAAAGGGCAATCGGGTAATCCTCTTCTTTCGCCACCTGGTGTTCCTGGTACTGATGTGGCTGCGCGGGCCGATCCGCTTTTTCCTGGGCGTAGTCGGCGTACCGGCGATGCTGGCAATCCCGCTTGTCGGCCTGGGCCTGGAGTCACCGCAGAAGACGCAAATCGTGCTGGGCCTGGTTGCCCTGAGCTTCGGGGCTTTCGTGCTGCGCTGGCTGTACGACTCGCTGCTGATTTGGCTTTCGCCTGAACCTGTTTTCTTCAACTCATGATAAGGACGTGCAATGCCTGACGATAAAGAACTGAAACAGAGCCTTGATTCGCTGAACAATTCTCTAGGAGAAATAAGCAAGTCGCTCGGCGTTCTATCAGCAATGAAAATCGCCGAAGAGTTCTATACCAAGGAGGAACGAGCGGAGTTTTACAAGAAATACGAGCAATACCTGGAGCAAGCAGAGAAAGCCCGAGCCGATCTATATGACCGACCTGCAACCAAAGAAATGATGGACATTGCAGCGCAGGCGAACAAACGAGTTACGGAGTGCACAGAGAAACACCGGGCACTTGTAACGCTGTATCGAAATAGCAGATAAGCACCAGAGCGCGAAGAGCCGGGCAATGCCCGGCTTTTCTTTGCCTGGCTAACGCGCTGCGCTTGTTGGCTACTGCCGAACAGGCGAACAAGTTCACCGGCCCGGCAGCAGCTCGCGGTAAAGCCATAGCGCCCCGTTTGAGTACACCCAAAATGGGATAGTGTGCGCAATGTCCCCTAAACGCCTATTTACAACCCTAACGGGGACATTGTTAAATAGCGACACCAAACAGGGACAGGAGCACCAGGAATATGCCTCGCTATCACATCCACTTCATGTCGAGCACGAACGGGACGCCGGCAGCAAACCGGCACACCCGGCAAGTAGATATTTCTAAGCCCATCGAATACGACACGGACATTGCAGCAGTCCAGGAGTGGGCAGCAAAGGAAGTCGGCGCAGACGACGCAACCCTGCTTTCCTGGCAGGAACTGAAAGGCGCAGTGAGGCCAGATGATGGCCAGTGATGCAGCAGAAGCGGCAATGGCCGAGAAGATCGAGCGGCTAGAGCGGGCAAATGCAGCGCTGCAAGAAGAGCTACAGCATGCCCGCACAGAGAGCTTAAACACCATGCTCGGCCCACTGCGGCTAAAAGAAATCGTCCTGGTCTACCTGGGCGACGAGAGCAGGGGCCAGATAACGGAACGGCTGGCCAGGGAGTACGGTTCTGCGATTGCAGCCGAGGCAACAAGGCATTTGTTTGTCCTGGGTGCATCGCCGCTGTCAGATGAGCAGCAGCAAGCGGTGCGCTCAGCAGCCAATCGCGGCATGAACAGGTGGTGAACGCAGCATGATTATCCGTGCATACCTAAGAGCGAGCACCCGCGACCAGGACGCCAACCGGGCGCGTGAGCAACTGAAGTCCTTTGCAATCGAGCACGGGGCCAGGGTGACGACTTACTACGTCGAGAACGCTTCAGGGGCGAGCATCGAGCGCGCCGAGCTTCAGCGCCTGCTGGCAGAGGCTGGCGAGGGTGACATTCTGCTGGTGGAGTCCATCGACCGCCTGAGCCGCCTACCGCAACCAATGTGGGAGGCGCTAAAGCGCCAGATCGGCCAAGCCGGGCTCCAGGTTGTAGCGGTAGACCTGCCCGTGACGCATGCGGCGCTGAGGCCGGCCACCGAAGGCACAGAGGCATGGCTACAGAAGGCGGTCGCACAGATGCTGGTCGAGTTCATGGCCGCGTTTTCGCGCAAGGACTACGAGCAGCGCAGGGCGCGCCAGGCGCAGGGTATCGCAGAGGCGAAGAAAGCCGGCAGGCTTCGCCCGCGTCAGCCAAACCTGAAGCTGTACGCGAAGATCATCGAAGCCAGAAAGACGCATTCAATCCGGGCGACAGCGCAGTTGCTCGGCACATCGAAAGGAACGGTCGAGCGCGCCCAAGCATGGGCACGCGAGGCGCTGCAACAAGAAGGAACGCAGGCATGACAGACATAGTGCCCCTGGGTAGACGCATCGACAAGATGATCAGCGAGAGCCTGGCCATCGAGTACGAAGACGCCAAGAGCGCCGGCATGCTGGGCTATATGGCCCGGTCACTGGTGCAAGCCACCCTCCCCCATACCGACCCGAAACAGAGCTATTTCGAGCGCACGAACGGGATAGTGACCCTTTCGATAGTGGGTCGCCCAAGCGTAGGGATTCCCTATGGTTCGGTGCCTCGGTCGCTGCTGGCGTGGATCTGTTCTGAGGCCGTTTTGACGCAGAGCCGGGAGCTTGAGCTAGGCCGATCACAATCGGAGTTCCTGGGCAAGCTGGGCATGGATAACTGTGGCCAGTACATCGGTTCACTGAAGAAGCAGGCACACCGCCTGTTCTCTTCCATGATTTCACTCACTGGCGCAACTGATAGCGAGCTGGGCCTAGAAAACGTGGTGATTGCCAAACGGGCCTTTCTGTTCTGGAACCCCAAGAAGCCCGACGAGCGCAGCTTGTGGGAAAGCACGCTGACGCTGACCAGCGACTTTTTCGATGACGTGACGAAGGCGCCCGTGCCGGTAGATTTGCGGGTATTGCATCACCTGCGCCAGTCGCCGCTGGCCATGGATATTTACACCTGGGCCTGCTACCGCCAGTTCCTGCTGAAAGCAAAAGGACAGGGCATGGTAAAAATCCCATGGGGCGCGCTTATGGCTCAGTTCGGATCGAGCTACGGCACTAAGTCGCTGAAGGTCATCACGGATGAGAAGGAGCTGAAGAAGCGAGAAGACCAGGCGGTCAGGAACTTCAGGAACAAGTTCATGAAGCGGCTAAGCGAGGTCGGGATTTTCTACCCCGAGCTGGCGGACGGCATCGAGGACACGCCGCGCTTTCTGGTGATGAAGTCGGTGAAGCTGCACATACCGCCGCAGTTCAAGACAACAGGGTTGCCATGACGGCACCGAAGAGGATCGAGCCCCGCCCAGCGCGGGGCTTTTTGTTGGGTATAACCCTTGGGATAAGCGGACTTATCCACGGGTAATCGGTAACGCACCCGCAAACCCACGTCTGGCATGGGCTTGAGCCTGAGCAGCTAAATTTATCCACGGGTAATCGGTAACGCGAGCACGGGTAATCGGTAACGCAAGCACGGGTAATCGGTAACGAAAAAAGCACGGGTAATCGGTAACAAGCCCCGTGACACTAGGGCTGTAGAGGTGCACCCTTCAGCCCCAAGTATCTTTTGCAGTTAGCTTTTCCAAGTATTTATTAAATACAACTATTAGGTCGCCGCCGTCTGTGGACAGTGCGCTACGCGCACCGGCAGCAGCCCGTGGACAACACGCAAGCGGTTGCCCACCGGCAGCAGCCTCTGACCACAGCGGGACTCCCGAACCGTGCCGGCTGGACAATGCGCTACGCGCACCGGCCTACGGCCTTTGCCCACACGTCAGGTTCAGTAAGAGGGGAAGAGCTTTTTCTTTCCTGGTGATTGAAAAGCAAAGGCAAAAGCAAAGCGGGCGCAGTTCAAATATAGTGTTTACAACTGTTGATAAAATAAGTCAGTTGTGAAACATTCTAATCACCACAAAGCGAACCATAAAAGCGAGGAATGATCGGTGGCTAAGGAAACATACACAGTCGTCAAAAGCGGTGATATGAAGTTCAGACAGCATTTCAGCGACCCAAAGGAAGCGGCCAAAGCGTTTAGCGATATTCAGGCAAGCGAGAAACCATCTGTTATCAAGACGGTGGAAGGTAAGGGGGCGCAGTTCGTCGGCGGGACTACTGAAAAGCGCTCAGGGGATGAAGTGAGTCATTCCAAGTACGTCAGCCACACAGATAGGGCATTCACCGATGCCTGGCATGCGGCAGAGCGCAGCAAGCAAAGCACGATGGAACGGGACAAGTCTTCAGATAAAGAAGCTGCGCCCGTAGACCTCAGCAAGACCGAAAACGCAGAGAAGGGCAAAACCTATCGCGGGCCGATTATGGCCGTGACAGACACGGTTATCGTGCAGCGACACAAAGACGAGAAAACAGGCAAAGAGGTTGATATTGCCCACGTCAAAGAGAACGTATTCAACTTCAAGGACGTGCAAGCGAGCATCGGGAAGGATCACCAGATAGCTTACCCACACAGCAAAAGCGGCTTCGCCCGTGAACTCACTGAAGCAGATAAACAGAAGTCAGCAGCGCCGCAGCACGAAGCTGGAAAGGCGGCGTCGATGGAGAGAGGCCGCTAGTCCAGCCGCCATATTGAGAGCCCCGCAGCACGCGGGGCTTTTTATTTACCACTCAAAAAGCAGGCATGAAAAAGGCCGAGAGCGCGGCAACGCTTTCGGCCTGGTGCTTCCGTCACCCTTGCAGGAGATTCGGAAAGTAGCCAGGCCATGATAAGGCCATAGAGAGTGTGCGGCAAGGTTCAAATAAAGTGTTTACAACTGTTGACGCTTTGCGCGGTTTATGAGATATTCCCCATACCGAAACCAGGGGGTCACATGAGAGCAAACCGAGTGAATTTGAGCGCCCTTTCGGCGCTGCTACTGGCCGGCGTTCTGAGCCTGGCGCAGCAAGCGAACGCGCAGGGCCAGTACCAGGCAGAAGTCGTCCGCATTCTGGACGGCGACACCGTGGAAGTGCTGACGGCTTCCAGGAGCACGCAGCGCGTCCGCCTGGCGAACATCGACGCACCGGAGCGCCGGCAGGCGTTCGGGGAGAAGTCGCGGCAGGCGCTGGCGGCGATGGCATTCCGGCAGACCGTGACAGTCGTTGACCAGGGCGGCGACCGTTACGGGCGCGTGATCGGCGTACTGCTGAAGGATGGCCGCGACCTCAACGCCGAAATGGTTAAACAGGGTATGGCCTGGGTTTACACCAGGTACAACAACAACCCGGCATTGCCGGCACTGGAGCGGCAGGCCCGCGCCGCCCGCTTGGGCCTATGGGCCGACCATGCGCCTGTTGCGCCCTGGGAGTTCCGCCGTGCGCGGTAAGGCCGTGGCAGCCGTCGCAGGCGGTATGCTGGCCCTGGCCATCGGCTTGACGCTGTTCAGCGCCTGGCGTGCCGACCTGGCAACGCGCCCGCAGACGGTTTGCACGTTGAAATTCGACGTGGCCACGCTGGACAACGTACCGCAGGTAACAACCATTCCGCAGATGGCGCGGGGGCTTTCCGGCCTGGCGGACGTTGGCCCCGGCCTGCTGTTCACCTGGGCCGATGACGCGCCCCGCGTTTTCTGGATGAAGGACACCCCGACGCCGCTTTCGGTCGCGTTCATCGACGCGCAGGGCGTGGTGCTCCAGATCGAGGATATGGAGCCTTTCAGCGAGTTTATGCACTGGTCGAAGATGCCGGCCCGTGAAGGGCTGGAGGTTAAACAGGGTGATTTCCAGCGCCTGGGCATTGCACCAGGTAGCCGGTTGATCAGCCGGCAGTGTAAGAGCATCACCAATTGACTAAGGAGAGGCGATCTATGTTCATTCACCCGCGACAACCAGTGGCGTTCTTCAATGCCCGATTCACCGGCATTGCGACCGAAGAAGGCGGCGATAACTACCTGGTGTTTGAGTACCAGGGCCAGGAAATGCGGCAGCCGACCTTTCCCGGTTCCGGCAATGCCGAGCTTTCAGCTCGCGCCGTGGGCAAGTTCGGTGTTGTGGTTCGCGTCGATTGGCAGACCGAAGAGCTGGATTTCCCGACCTACCGTTTTGATGCCTACCTCGATCAGTCACTACGCCGGGCTTTCGAGCTGGACGTTTTCGAGCACGCGACGCCGATAGGTTCGCCGGGCTACAACGCCGAGCGGATCGGCTGGCGTAATAGCCTCTGCCCTGACGGATTCCTGGCCCCTGCCGGCATCATTCCTGGCACCGATGGCCGCTTTATCCAGGACGAAACCGAGGCGCTGACGATTGATGTTCCCCCGGAGTTCGTCAGCCTCTGCGATGAATACAAATCCACGCCCATGCAGGTGCTGCGCGGCTTTATCGCGGATGCCGCCTCGCTGAGCAACTACATGGCCGAGCCTCGCGCAGACGGCTACAGCAGCAACGGAAGCGACGAACGCATGCTGGCCTATGACTACATCGAGCGCGCCTATGGCATGCGCCGCGAGTTCGACGGGAGCTGAGCACATGAGTATCAACAACGCTCGCACCATCGAGGGGCTGCGCGAAATGATTGTGACCAAGGCCAGCGAAACCACGCTGGCCGACTCGCAATATGACTATGGCCATGTAAACGGCTGGCTCGGTGCCCTGTATTGGGCAAACGAGATTGACCGCACCGTCATGGACGAGCTGAAGAACGAGGCGAAGGCTGCTTTCGAGCAGGCCGTCGCCGCCCTGAACAGGCGAGGTGACTAAGCATGGCCAAGGAAACCTATACGCTGGTCGATAAGCACGACCGAAAACAGCAGTTCGACAATGGCCGCGACGCTGGCGAGGCATTCGCCCGCGCCCATGGCGAGGATCGTCCAGTGGTGATCAAGTCCACCGAAGGCAAGGGCGCTCAGTTCCTGGCGACAACCGCGCAGTCGCACGACCGCGAGACGGGCGAGAAGACCCATATCAAGGACTTCAATCGCAGTGATACGGCGTTTCGTGAAGGCTGGGAGAAGGTCGAGCGCGAGAAGATTGCAGCGGCCTACGAGCGCGACCGTGCCGCTGGCGTCAAGACCGGCATGATGCGCCTGGATGGCAAGGAAGTGGCCGAGGTGCGGGTTTACGAGAACCGCGACGATCCAGGCGGCAAAGCGACCTATGACGTGCAGTATTTCAAGCGTCAGGGCTCGGAGCATGGAACCGCTTTCACTCAGCATCGAGGACTTGACCGCCCGGCGCTGGAGACGGCCATCGGCCCTCAGAACGCAAAGGCGATGGATGAAATCAAAGCACAGCGGCTGAAGAACCCCTACGAAATGGACGCCACGCCAGTTAGCTTGTCAGGCGACCGCCTGGCCTACGCCCAGGGCGTTTCGCCGCAGATCGAGGACAAGGCAGCGGACAAGGCTAAGGTGAAGACCCAGGCGACGCCGTTCGACTACCAGGCCGCGCCGACCATCGGTGCAAAGTCGCTGGGCACGCCGCATGAGTTCAAGGCTTCGCCAGAGCCGCAGAAAGAAGCCAGAGGCGGCATGGAGCGCGGGCGGTAACGATGGACAAGGAGAGCTTGCGCAAGCAGCTTGCCGAGCAGATGGCGGGCTTCAGTGGCGAGGTAGTGAGGTACGCCGCGAAGCCCTTGCCGGATCGGCAGCCGTGGAAGAAGAAACCGACAATGCTTGACGAAGACTACCAGCGGGCGCTGGCAGAGGCCGAAACGCGAAAGATCGAGGGTACAAAGAATGCTGATGGTTGATAGCGCAAAAGACCTGGTGCGGTACTGGAATGTCCGCGAGGTGATGAAAAACACGCCGCAGGTGCTGGAGACGACGAGTCAATGCGCCCGGTTTGCGTATGCGTGCGGCAGACAGAGCGTGCCGCCGGAAATCCTGGCCGTGCCCGAGCTGCATCGGGCCTGGCTGCGCGGCTGGCGTTCGGCGGTGGCCGAGGCGCGCCGGAAGAAACACTAGATGTTGTGTCGATCGGCAGCTGATCAAACACAAGATGTTGTGTGTGGCGTTACCCTTCGCTACGCTCCGGGCCGGGCTTTCGTGCTACGCATCGAGCCTGGCCAAAAAGCCGGCCAGTCTCGCCCCTTCGGGCTTCAATCCACGCCGGCAAGCCGGCTCTAACGTCTACGGCCTACCGGCCTGCGCGCTCCGCTTGCCTCGCGGGGACGGCTGCGCCCTCCCCTGGCGCGCTTTGCTTGCCCTCCCCTAACAACCCCACGGACTGGCTTCGCCAGACCGTCCTACGGGCCGCTGCGCGTCCCTGCGCGCCTTCGGCTTGCCACCTTTCGCGCCGACCTGGTGACGCCGGAACCGTGTGGCCACGTCCAGCCCCACAACCTACCGCACCGCCCGGCTTCCTCGGTCAATGGGCTTTCGCGGCATATCCTCGGTCGCAAGCTCCCTCCGGTATTCCACGACCCATTGACCGCGCCGGTCGGCACGATAGGTCGGGCTTACCGCGACCACCCGGCTCCGTCTGGCATCACCAAAACAGGGCCAGCCTTCGCGCTCCAGGTGAAGAGCTTGAAGCGCCCGCAAGCGGTCGCGCTGAAAAGCGTTTATGCCCGCGCCCCTCCCCCACCATCCAGCATCACGCGAGAGCGGCGGCGTCAAGTCGTCCGGGGCGAATAAATAGTGTTTACAAGTGTTGACGGCATGGCCGGAAATCAGGATAATGGCACCTATCGGAACCGCAGTGGTTCCGGTGCCCGAACCGAGCGGCGGCAACCGCTCCGGGCCGATCCCTTGCAGGAGGTACGACGATGGCCAAGGCCAAAAAAGTATGGGGCTACCGCCAGGACGTAGGCGAAACCATTTTTCATGCGTCGGTCATGAAGGATGCGGCCTGGGGTGAATATCGGGTGAAGTTTTTCACCGACTGCGCACACATGCCGCAGGCGGACTATCACACCGATGACCTGGAGGACGCCAAGGCCACGGCGACCGCCGAGGTTGACCGCCTAGCCAAGCGCGAGAAGCGCCGGGCTCAACTGGTCGAGGCCGCTATCGGTCGCCTGCACGTCGAGCTGGCCCGTGACTTGAGCGACGAAGAGCTGACCCGCTGCCTGGGCAATTGCGTGGGGGCTCACCAGCTTATCCCGCTGATGCAGGAAGAGCGCGAGCGTGGGCTAACGATCCCGCTGCGCACCATTGACCCCGACACCGCCGAGGCGCTGCGCAGCGCCGGCCTGCCGTTCCCGTCCTGGGCACTCAACTAAGCCGATCCGGCCAGGTGCCGAGCGCCTGGCCATCCCCCCACCCTGGAGAAAGACCATGACCAAGACCACCAACCAGAACGCCGAGGCCGAGAAGGCGCACCAGAAGGCGCTGACCTTGATCTACCGGCACACTCACCGCGACTACAAGGGCAACTATGGCGGCGTTAAGTCGATCATGGTTTGCCGTGACGGCGCGTCGTGTGTGGTGCCGCTGGATGCGCTGACAGAGGCAGAGGTGGCCGACCGTCTGCCCTATGCGATGAAGAAAGAGGCCGAGCGCCTGGCGGCGAAACAGGCCGAGAAGGTAAACGGTTAATATCGTGCCCGGCCCTGGCTGCCGGGCGTGATGAAATGCGAGTGCAGGAGCTATGACAATGGAGAGAAAGACGATGGCTGGCCAAGAGAGCGCGGTTATTTCGTATCTTGAGCGAAACGGCGGATGGATCAAGGCGTTTGTAGGCTGCCTGATCCTGGCGACGGCACCAGTGGTTATGCAGGTGTTCGACCCGACTTTGGCTGACCAGGCTAGCGCCGTTGGCTGGTTGAGCGTTGTTGGCCTGGTGCTCGGTTGTTTCTGCCTGGGCTATGGATTGGTTAAAGCTGGCACGGCGAGCGCCCGCGTTGTGCTGCTTGTGCTGATCGGCCTGGCGGTCGCCGCAGCGGTTGAGGTTTTTCTGGCGTGGCGGGCTGGTGTGCTATGACGAAGGAATCGCAAGACAAAGCAAGTCGCTTGGCTTGGGGCTTCGCGGTGGCGATGCCGGCATTCGTCCTGGGCGCTGCCGTCATGTTCGCCGCCTTGTGGCTTGGCCCGGTGGCAGTGCGTGACAAGGTAATCGCAGAGTATGAGGCTGATGTTATGCGCCTGGCCCGTGAGCTGGACGCGCAGCAGGAGAGGCCCAAGGCGAGCGAGTGACGACCAGGGAGCCCGCCAAGCGCGGGCTTTTTAATGGGTGCAAATAGTGTTTACAAGTGTTGACGGCGTGGCCGGAAATCAGGATAATGGCACCTATCGGAACCGCAGTGGTTCCGATGCCCGAACCGAGCGGCGGCAACCGCTCCGGGCCAACCCTTGCAGGAGATACCCGCAATGCAAATCCCCGAAACGATCACCTGGAAAGGCAAGCAGTACGAAGTGCCTGACATGGAGACGCTGGGCGAGTTCGCTTTCGACAGCGTGTGTGAGACGCCAGACGGCGACACCGTGGAGCCAGACCACCCCGATTCCTGGCTTTCCATCCTTGGCCTGATTTAAGGCCACCCATCGCCGGCAGGGAGTACCTGCCGGCAACCCCAACCCGGAACCAGCGGCGGCAACCGCACCGGGCAACCCTTGCAGGAGAAATATCTATGGCTCGCAAAGTGAAACTTGGCCAGGCGCTGGCTACCATCGGCGTTCTGGAGCTGTGCCGCTATGGCCTCGACCTTGGCCCCCTCTTCGACCGCCACGCCTCGGGCGATTGGGGCGACGCAGACGAGAAGACGCGCAAGGAGAACGAGCACGCATTGACCCACGGGGGCCGGATCACTTCGGTTTACCACCCCAACGGTCGCCGCGTGTGGATCGTCACCGAGGCCGACCGCAGCCGCACCGTGGCCATGCTGCCGCACGAAAAGGCGCAGTAAGGCCAGGGGGGCGCAGACAGTGCAGCAGATTCAGCTAGATATGCTTTCGCCGCTGGCCGATCTTGAAGAGCGGAACAGCTTGGCACTGATGCGCCCCCACAAGTGGGCGCATGGCCCAGCGGGCGAACTGGCCCTAGTGCTGATCGAGGTAGAGCCGCACGCCGGGCAATGGATGTGGGCCGCTTCGCTCAACTCGCGCAATGGCTCAGGCCAGGGCTATCGACCATTGGCGAAGTGGGGCCGGTTTGCGCCGACCCGTAGCGCCGCCATCGAGCACGCGGCGGACGAGGTGCGCGCATTCATGCACCGAGCCACCAGCGCCGAGCAGGAGCGCATAACCGAATGGCTGGGCACCGTCCTGGCCGGCAATGCAGGATCAACAGGAGCGACGCGATGACCGACTATGAACTCACCAAGACGCAGCGCGAGGCGCTGCAACGCTTGATCAAGATTGCCCAAGGCGACACCGGCCAGGCGCGCCGCGTGGCTGATTTCCTGCTGGCCTGGTGGAACGCGGGCGAGTGCGGCGGCTTCGACATAACCACCGCCTGGGGCGTAGACACCAGCATTGCGGCGGATATGGTCGAGGTGTTCGGCCTGGCCGTGGCGCGCAACGCCTACCCGGACGCATACGGCTACGGGCCGGACTTTGAGCGCATTGTCGCCGCATGGCGTCCCGAGCTGCTGAAGGGGGGCGCATGAAGTCGCCACGGGTGTTCCTGGTCGCCGTCCTGGTGTTCCTGGGAGGCTGCGCAGGCGGGCCGAACTACTACGGCGGGACGAGCTACAGCATCCCCAGCATTGGGGGCTTGCCCGTGTCTGGCTCGGTCGGCGTGTCGCTGTCGCCGGCTGGCGTGACCATCCGCCCGAACGTCTACGCGAGCCCGGTCTACAGTCTGCAAAAATAGTGTTTACAAGTGTTGACGTTCGCCAGGGTTAAGGAGATAATGCGCGCACAGGCCGGGAAACGCGGCGGCAACCGCCCCGGCCTACCACCACCCTTGCAGGAGATACACCATGACCGTATTCATGAAACAGTTCCAGGTCGGCACCCGCGTGCGTTGCTCCCTCCCCTACGCTGGCCACGGCATCGTTTTCGCCGTGCATGGCGTCCAGGTGCCGGAATCGGTGCGAACCATCGGCGGCGGCGTTGGCGTGAGCGGCGGCAGTGCCCGCCTCGACGTTGTGTTTTTGAACGGCAGCATGAGCCGCCAGCTTTCCGAAGCCCTGGTGCGCGGTTCTGTTCAGTGGCGTGTTCTGGACGAGGTGGCCACCCCTGAAGAGGTGCAAGCCGCCATCGAGCACGCGAACAAGGTTCAGGCCGAGCGCGAGGCGATCAAGCGCGAAGAGGCCGCGCAGTTCGCCGCCGAGGTGGAGCGCCTGAAGAGCGCCCCGGAATACTCGCACCTGGTACAAGGCGAGGACACTTACAGCGGCGTCCTGGCAGCGAAGAATATCCGCGCCATGCTCAAGCTGGCCTTCCCTGCCGTGAAATTCTCGGTACGCAAAAAGTCCTTTGGTTCCCTGGTCATCGAGTGGCTGGACGGGCCGACCGAAAAGGACGTGCAAGCGGTCGCCGGCCAGTTCCGCGCCGGCCACTACTGCGCCCAGGAAGAGGCGTACCAGCACGAAAAAACGCCCTGGTGCGCCGTGTTCGGTGCCGCTGAATACATCAGCGTTTGCCGCCACCACTCGGGCGAGCTGATCGAGCGCGCCATCGGCAATCTGTTCAACGACCTGCCGGGCAACTTTGACGGCATCGAGCGCCCGAGCGTCGAGCAGTACGAGCGCGGCAGCCTCGACATTATCCGGGTGCCTGGCCTGGCCTACTCGCTTCAACAGTTGATCCGCCAGACACTCAACGGGACACGCGGCTAACCCGCTTGCCTGGCCGGCTTCGCGCCGGCCAGGTGTGAGCGCTTGGACGTGTGGCCATAATGCAACCATGCGAACCCAAGGAACCGCACAGATGACGCAGAAACGAAACGAGGATCGGCTCTTGAAGATGGCCGCGAAGATCAAGGAAACCTACCAGCCGGCAGAGATAGCGCAGCTTGTGCGCCTGATCGAGCCGACGCCTAGCACCGGGGAAATGAGCGCCGAGGACTTCGAGCGGCTTATGCAGGAGCTGGACGCCACAAGCACGCGCCGGGGCTACTCCGAAAAATCTATCGAGGCGGCGCGCCTGGTACTGGTTATGGGTGCCAGCGTGGCCGAGGCAGCAGCAGAGACGAACCAGACCCGGCAGTCTGTCAGCCAGCTTATGACCCGCATCCGTCGCCGCATCGAGGCGCTGCCGAAAGGCTGGGTGAAGGTTGACCAGTGGCTGCCGGCAGACGTGGCCAAGCAAGTCGAGAAAATCGCCCAGGAGCTGAAGGCCATGCCCAAGGGCAAGGCCGCGAGCTTCACAATTACTTTCCAGGAGTCACCGCAACCATGACCGAATCACCGTTTGCCACTTACCGCGCCATCTTGGTCGATGGCGACTATTCAGCGGCTGGCTTTCTCCAGTCGTTTGCGATGGCCATGTATGCCGGGGGCGCGTTCCCGATGGACGCAAGCGGCCTGCGCAATCTGGATGATCAGCACATGCGCGCATTCCAGGAAATGGCCGCGTGGTTCCGTCGCCACGGCGAAGGCGACCCGGATTTTGTGGACGTTTGCAAGGCGATCAAGGCCAACCGCCGCGCCTATGCGCAGCGGATCAAGGCGCAGCTTGACGAGGTGCTGGCCAGTGATCCCGACCAGTACGAAGGCGGACGAAGCGAGCACGCCGAGTCGGCGCGCTTCTACCGCCGCGAGCATGAAAAGAACCTTGAGCGTCGTTGGATAGACTGAAGAAACCACACTCACGAATAGGAATAGAACCGTGGATTTGTCACAGCTTCACGCTTACCTGGGCGAGCTGATCGAGGCGGGGATGCCTAAGAATATCCCCGTTGTCATTCCGGGCATGGGCGATGCTGCTCTCCCGAGTGAATTAAGCGAAGCGGCGCTCATTGTTGGTGCATACGATGCAGACCCGGCCCCGCTAGCGCCTGGTGAGTACCGCCGAACTGAGCAATGCCTACTGCTGCATGGCACTCTTTTTGATCCCGATTCGCTCAGGGAGTCTCACAGCTACACATGGCCTTCGATTGAGCCACCCGCTCCGAATCGCGGTGAGATAGGGGCCGGTAAATGCTGAACTCTTTCCTGATGGGCTTGCGCAACGTGCTGGGCGAGTTGCTGGGCCACGACAAGGTGGTTGCTGACCTATATCGGCAGATCGAGCAGCGCGAGCAGCGCATTGCCGAGCTGGAGGCCAAGGCTAGGCGTGCTGAACAGACCGCCCACAAGTTCACCGAGGAAGCGCGCTACACATTGACGGCAGCCGCCGAGGTGATCGAGCGCGACAGCCCGGAGCGCGGCAAGGAGCTGGCCACCATCGCCCACACGCTGCCCTATGTCTTTTCTGGTCGCCGGCATTGGGACGATTGGCCATGCACCAGGACGGCGGGAGAAAACCGCGCAATGGCCCTGGCGGTGACTCGCCGGTATGGCATCGAGTTGCCTGATGATCCGGTTAAGGCGGTTGTCTGCCTTCTCGGGCTTTCGATTACCGTGCTGAAGCCTGAACAAACCACGCCAGCCGAGTACATGCGCAACGCCTGGCCAGCCAAAGAGGCATAGGGCGTTACCCTTCGCTTCGCTCCGGGCCGGGCTTTCGTGCTACGCATCGAGCCTGGCCAAAAAGCCGGCCAG
>CAYWES010000004.1:0-46598 GCA_964457625.1 uncultured Candidatus Saccharibacteria bacterium | reverse complement strand
GCGGAGGAGGTGAGATTCGAACTCACGGTCCGGTTGCCCGGACTCCTGTTTTCAAGACAGGTGCAATCGACCACTCTGCCACTCCTCCAGTGGACTCATCCTAGCAAAATTACCCCAAAAGGCAACTCCGAAAGATAATGTCTCGTCGGTATGGTAGACTGTCGCTATGCGATACATGGGCATTGATTATGGGACAAAGCGCGTAGGAATCGCGCTCTCCGATGAAGGGGGTACAATGGCGTTTCCTTATGGCATTCTCGAAAACACCAAACACCTCCTCGGGGAAGTGAAAGCGATTTGTAGTAAAGAGCACGTGGAAGTGGTGGTGGTAGGGGAGTCGCTCAACTACGAAGGTAAGCCCAATAGCGTGATGGAACATATTGATCAATTTGCCACATCGCTTCGCGCGGAAACAGGGCTTCCTATCGCGCACCAACAGGAGTTTCTTTCCACACAACAAGCGCGGTTTTTTCAAACAGAAAAAGTACATGTCGATGACTCAGCCGCGACGATCATCCTGCAGAGCTATCTGGATCGCATCAACCAAAAACCAATCCTAGAAACACTATGAATGAAATAACCTTTGATGAATTTACAAAAGCGGATATCCGCATAGGGACGATACTCTCCGTGGAGAAAGTCCCCGACGCGGACAAGCTTCTCAAGCTTATGATTAATCTCGGCGAGGAATCTCCTCGCCAGATTCTCTCGGGTATTGCTCTCCACTATCCTGAGCCGGAGATTTTGGTGGGAAAGCAAGTTCCCGTCCTCGTAAATCTTCCCACGCGTACGATTCGCGGTTTTGAAAGCCAGGGTATGGTGCTCTATGTGGTGGGGGCGAGCCTTTTGACGACGCTCACGCCTGATACTCCCGTGGAGCCGGGCACCCCTGTGCAGTAGACGAATATGACAGAAAAACTTCAAACACTCAAAGAGTCTCTCGTGTCATGGACGAAACGACACGCCGAGAGCGCTCACGCGAAGCACTGGCTTTTCGGTATTTCATTTGCGGAATCGTCTTTCTTTCCCATTCCTCCCGATGTCCTTCTCGTAGCAATCCTTATGACCAAGGAGCGGGTCAAGGCATTTTGGTATGCTACGATTACCACCGCGGGATCGGTACTCGGAGGAGTGTTTGGGTATATGCTTGGGTTCTTTTTCTTTCAAACATTCGGTGTGTGGCTCGTGAATACATATGGACTTGAGCAAGAGCTCGTGACCGTCCAGACGATGTTTAATGACAATGCGTTCTTTGCAATCTTTGTCGGCGCGTTCACACCGATTCCCTACAAGCTCTTTACCGTCGCGGCGGGACTCTTTCATGTGAATCTTCTCGTGTTTGTCGTCGCGTCCATTGTGGGTCGCGGGCTTCGTTTTTATGCTGTCGCGGCGGTGATGAAATATTGGAGCAAGCCCGCCATTGATCTTTTTTACAAGTATGCAAATACCGCCTCGCTTTTTATTGTTATTTTCCTCGCGCTCCTTGCCTACCTTTTCATGCGCGGGTAGTGTATAAGGATGGTTTATGCCCCCGCTTGGAATCGAACCAAGAATAACGGCTTAGAAGTCCGCAGTTATATCCATTTAACTACAGGGGCAAATATATATTTCCTATACTCTAGCGTATTTTGTATAATTTTAACACTATGGAAAAAATACCAACACCAGAGAATAATAACGCCGAGCATGTACGCAAGCCTCACTTCGAAGGAGAAATCTCACATGGGACGCTCGAGGAGATGGCGGACTTGATGAAGTCTACCAAGACTGATTTGGAGAACGTGATAGCCCATCTGCCGAAAAGAGCAGACGAACTGTATGCACTCAGTAAGGACGATGAAACAACAGAAATGTTGTTTCTTGGCGTCGTAAAACAATCTTTCAGATACCTCGAAACCATCATTGAGTTGCAGAGGGAAACACAAAAAGAGATCGGAACGGAAGAATGGGCTATGAGAGATGAACTTCGTGGGAGAACTCATGACGCGACGATTGCTTCCATGAACGCATGGTCGCGCGCGCTCGCTAAAGCAGGTGTTAACAACAGTTTTTTGCGTTCTGTGGTTGGGGATAGGGCTACGTATGGCGCGTTTGCGGTGGGACTCGCTCTTGATGTGTACACCAACGAGGCACTTTTTCATGATTTGACAAAGTAGGATTTTTGTGTATAATTGGGGAAGGTAGTAATTTCCTAAAACACAAAGAAGAGGAGGCTTTTATGGCTGAACAAAATCCTGAGCTAAAGGATTTAGCATACGATCTCCTGATTGCAGAAATCGGTCTCGTGACCGGCAGTAGCACTCAGGAAAAAGTGGACAACCTTAGAAAGGAAATCCAGGATATGGGAGTCTCCTTAAAAGACGCCCGCAGGACTGCCGCAGAACAGGCGGCGAGCATGTACCTCCGTGGTACACGCTGAGTGTTATATTAAGGTACAGCGCGTTCGCAAGAACGCGCTGTTTTTAATGTATGTCGGTATTTGATATACTGAGCGCCATGGAAATCGGAGAGCGCATCGTGGAGTTTGTCGCACAATTGTCATCATGGACGCCCCTCGTCGCCTTTTTTGCTCCCTTTGTGGGGGGTGAGACGGCGGTTTTATTGATGGCGTTCTTTGCCGGGGAGGGTACCTTGCCTCTCTGGGGAGTTATTGTGGGGAGCTTTCTCGGTATGCTTACCCTCGACGTGTTTTGGTTTTGGGTGCCCCGTTCTCCGTGGGCGGAGCGTTTCAAACGGTATGCGCGCGTCTCTCCATCATATCGCTCGCTTGAAGCTCGTATCGAATCACTTTCACATCGAAACGATATTGCCATCTTGTTTATTTCTAAGGTACTCATCGGAACACGCATACTCGTGCTTGCGTACCTGAGCGTCCGTTCAATTTCATTTAAGCGGTTTATTGCCTACAATAGTATCGCAACATTGATTTGGTCTCTGATACTCGGTTTTGCGGGGTGGTTTGCGGGGCTCGGATTCTACGCGCTCGGAGGTGTGGAGAATGTGTTTGCGGGCATGCTCTACATTGCAGCATTTCTGGGGCTTGTATACACGATACTTTGGCTCATACGACAGTTTATTAAACATTCATAATGAAAAAAGTTATTATCTTTATCCACGGCTATACGGGCGGTCCGACGGATTTTGGCAATTTGCCGGAGCTCTTGGGCGACGAACATTCTGCAGAAGTGGTCATTCCGCTTTTGCCGGGTCATGGTACATCGGTCGAAGACCTTGTACCACTTTCGCTTGAGGATTTGCTTGTTGAAGTTGAACAGCACGTTGTTCGCCATACGACCGAAGGCGCGCAGGTGCTATTGGTGGGGTTGAGTCTTGGTGCGCAGATGGCGCTCTATCTCGCGTCAAAGTATCCCGTTGTGGGGGTTGTCGCCGCGGGGGTCACTCATCGACTGGGATTTCCGTTTTCGTTACCCGGTATCGGAATCGTGGGGCAGGTGTTTCCCGTATGGAAAAAGAATTATTCGTCTGCTGATCGCGCCATGCGCGAGCACGCCGTGTATTATGACGCAATGCCCGTCAATGGGTTGTTTGCGTCAAAGAAACTGCGTTCGCTCGTGCACGCAAACGCAACAGACATTCGCTCTCCCATCCTCTTTGTGCACTCCTCGCGGGATCTCCTCGGCAACTCCCGAGGGGTTGCGGAGCTAGAGCGCGTTCTCTCCGCGGACATGCGGAGTACCTTTTTTGAGGAGCGTATTCATAATATGTTTTTTTCTCAATCGCGTGATACGGCGATACGCGAGGTGATGAATTTTGTCCGTGAAGCGGGGATATTCAACGCGTCGCGACATACACGCACAGAAACGGTGAAGGAGAAAGGGCGGGCAAGCGCCGTTATTCCCGCATACAATGAAGCACCGCGCATTCGTGCGGTCATTGAGGCGCTTCGACTCACTCCTTCTATCGGAGAAATCATTGTCGTCGATGATGGATCACACGACAATACAGGAGAAGTGGTGGAGGATATCCCGGGTGTCATCTATGTGCGAAACGAACACAATATTGGTAAGGCGGGAAGTATGGAGCGGGGGGTGGCTTTGGCAATGAACGACGTTATATTCTTTTGTGATGCTGATCTCATTGGGTTTACATCGGAGCATGCGGAGGCAATTATCAAACCCGTTCTTGATGGGCAATACGATATGTTTATCGGCATGCGCGGTAATGTTATGCAACGCACGGTGCGCGCATGGGGGCTTAATTCGGGAGAGAGAGCATTGCGGAAAAAGACATGGAATACGCTTCCTCCGTATTATAAGTATCGGTATCGGATTGAAGCGGGACTCAATCGACATGTAAAACATACTTCGCGGAAAGGGTTGGGATGGCGGATGTTTGACTACTCTCAACCTCTCAAAGAATCAAAATACGGTGTTGTCCGAGGGACACTGCTTCGGTGGTGGATGAACTTTGATGTATTGTGCGCGTGGATTATATACCCCATTATTGAATGGCGGTCGAGGGGAAAGGGGAGAAAAAAGTAAGGTTCCTCATCGCCAGTACGAAGTGGGTTCGGGAGGACTCGGTCACGGATATAAAATACAGAAGCTCGGCAGAAACGCCGAGCTTCTGTATGATGAGGGACTTGGTCACAAGTCACTAAGTCTACTCGGCTGAGTACAGCCTGCGTGGACTAAGTGCTCGCGACCCCGCCTCAGCGACCCTACGCTTCGCTCGGGTGCCCGCTTCCGGCTTTCGAGTCCCTCATCGCCCTACAAAAACCAAACCTCATGATGCTGTCGCATGCATGAGGTGGTTGTTTGTGGGCGATGAGGGACTCGAACCCCCGACCTTCTCAGTGTAAATGAGTTGCTCTACCAACTGAGCTAATCGCCCGCCTTGTGGGAATATCGCTGCCTACCAAGACAGCTAATCGCCCTTTTTCAGGGGTTTTGGTGTTTATTAAAACGACCATCACTCTCCCTTGCGGTCCCTGCACTATAGCGCATCTTTCCGGTAATTTCAAATAGGTCGTCCGGAAAGTGTGTTACCATAGGCGGTATGGAACGTCGTCTTGAATGTACAATAATCGGTCGCGTGCAGATGGTCATGTTTCGTGATTTTGTGACCCGAAAGGCGCGCGCTCTTGGGCTCGTAGGCACCGTGCAAAACAATCCCAACGGCACCGTCTCCGTTGTCGCGCAAGGAGAGGAGGATTCGCTAAAGAAGCTCGTTGTTCTCCTTCATAAAGGTCCTCTCCTTGCGCGTGTTGAAAAGGTAGAGGAGCACTGGTCCGACCCCTTGGGAAAATTCACGTCATTTGATATTCTCTACTGATTATGAAAAAGGAAGGACTCTCGGTGGGAATCATCATGGACGGCAATCGTCGCTGGGCAAAGAAACACGGAATGCCTTCTCTCGAAGGGCACCGCAAAGGTGCTGAAACGCTTGAGCACATCACACAATCACTCGAGGATCTTGGCATAAAGCACCTCATTGTATACGCGTTCTCTACGGAAAACTGGAAGAGAGCCCCCGAGGAAGTGAGCTATCTCATGGATCTCTTTCGCACTCAGGTGATTCAATTCCTCCAAAAGCTCACTGCGGAAAACAATCTCAAAGTCATCTTCGTTGGACAGCGAGAGCGCTTTTCCCAAGACATGCAAGACGCCATGGCGGATATAGAAAAAAAGAATCCAACCTCTCCTCGCGCGACGCTTTCCATCGCCCTTTCATATGGCGGGCGGGCGGAAATCCTTCATGCGGTAAACGAGCTTGTGGCAAAAGGTGAGCCCGTCACCGAGGAGATTTTCAAAGAGGCGCTCTGGACGAGTGCATTACCCGATCCCGATATTATTATCCGCACGGGAGGGGAAAGGCGTTTTTCGGGGTTTCTCCCATGGCAATCCGTGTACAGTGAGCTCTTTTTTGTGGATACGTTGTGGCCGGATTTTTCTCGTGAAGAACTCTCTCGTATTATCGGAGAGTTTCATACACGCGACCGCCGACACGGTACATAAATGTAAATATGTCAGTGACTATCCCTATTTTATACGAAGATGAAAACATGCTGGTGATAAACAAGCCGGCAGGTCTCGTAGTGCATCCGGATGGGAAGACAAAAGAGTATACCCTCGTTGATTGGATTGGTGAACACTACCCAAGCATCGTGGAGCAGGGTGTGGGCGAGCCAATTCTACAGACAAATGGAGAACGCATAGAAAAGCCGGGGGTCGTGCATCGTATTGATCGAGAGACATCAGGGATTCTGCTCATTGCAAAAACACAAGACGCTTTTGTTCATCTCAAGACGCAATTTCAAAATCGTACGATTAAAAAAACCTACCGCGCAATCGCGCACAAGAAGTTCAAAGAATCTTCAGGAATCATTGATAAGCCCATAGGTCGCTCCGCGAGTGATTTTCGTAAATGGTCGGCAGAGTATGGAGCACGCGGAGCTCTCCGTGAGGCGGTGACGGAGTATCGCGTTCTCGGAGAAGGGGAAGGAGAGGGGACGCCACTCTCTTATCTCGAGGTTTACCCGCTCACCGGACGCACGCATCAGATTCGCGTCCACCTGAAAGCCATCGGACACCCACTCCTCGGGGATAGTCTCTACGCGCCCAAGGCCCCGGAGCTTCTCGGCATGCATCGCGTGGCACTCCATGCCTATGCCATACGGTTTTCCGACCTTTCCGGCAAGGACGTCACCATAGAAGCTCCTCTCCCCGAGGACTTCCAGAGAGCCCTTGCACAACTCGGGGTCGTGTGATAGAGTACCCCCATATTTCCTATGGCACAGACAACTATTCAAATGACGCCGGTAAACCTCGCACAGCGCAAAAACCTTGGGCTCAAGGCGGGTGCAACCGTGCGCGTTCACCAAAAAATTGAAGAAAAAGGCAAGACACGCGTGCAGGTCTTTGAAGGACTTGTCCTTGCGGTGCGTGGAGGAACGAGCAATGGCGCGATGTTTACGGTACGCAAGGTCGCGAGCGGTGTCGGTATGGAAAAGATTTTTCCTCTCTACTCGCCCACCATTGATAAAATTGAGATTCTCCGCCAGTCAGACGTTCGTCGCGGAAAGCTCTTCTTTGTACGCGACAAGGCAACACGCGAAGTACGCCGCAAGATGCGTCACACCAAGTCGGGAACAACGGTCCCTGTCCAAGAGGAGGAAGAGATTGTTGAGGAAACACCTCTCACTTCTGAAGCTCCTATTGAGACCCCCGCTTCAGAGCTTCAAGCAAACGAGAGCGAAACAGTATCAGAAGACGCACAACCTTCTGAGGAAAAATAACTACAAAAACAGGCGCCGTACGGCGCCTGTTTTTGTAGCGGAACACTTCTTTGCGACCTTGAATTTTCCAGGACTTTCCCGTATGATGGTGTGACTGTCCAGGTGGCGAAACTGGTAGACGCACTACCTTGAGGTGGTAGCGCCTTCACGGGCATGGAGGTTCAAGTCCTCTCCTGGACACATACAATAGTTAACCCCAACACGAGCAGTGTTGGGGTTTTACTATTTCACATGTCCGAGAGGACTTGAACCGAGCGCCCGAGTGGGGGCTGAGGGAGTGAGATAGATTATGAGCGTAGCGAAATAATATATCCACGAGAGTAGCCAAGTCCTCTCCCCGTCCTCCCCCTTGCCGTTTGCGTGAAAAATAGCATATACTTATTGCATGACTTCATTTACAACCGGTACCTCGCACACTAAAAAGAAAAAAGTTCTTATTGGGCTTATTTTATTATTCCTTTTTATATTTTCCGTACTCGTCGTATATCACGTTCTTGTTTCTCGGAGCACGGTCCCCCTTCCTCCTGGGGACACAGGTCCTATTTTTGGAATCGACTCGGGCGCGCGTACTGATCTCACCGAAGATGACCTCACCTGGGTGGAGATGACAAACGTCGCCCTCGGCGATGGACCCGATGTGACCTTCTCGGTCAACAGATCATCAGTCAGCAGTGGCGAGAGCGTGGTCCTCTCTTGGACGTCTGAGGATGCGGTCTCGTGTCTTTCCGCGGGTGATGGTAATTCGTGGTTTTTCACTGGCAATTCTACTGCGGGAAACACAACGACAAGCCCTATTAATGAAGATAGAGCATTTCGTCTCGTCTGTATGGATGAAGAAGGGGGAGCGACCCTTCGCATGGTGTACGTAGCGATTGCAAAGCCTCCGTTGACAGGGGGAGGAATCCTCGGAACGATTCCTTGGACTCCTCCTTCATGGACATCTCCTTTTGGTGGTGCGTGGGGTGATGGAGAGCAAACACCTCCCGGACAAGGTACGGGAGCGGGACAACAAATTCCCACCACCCCTCCGACATTCACAGCACCACCGACAGTACAGGTCACCGTTTCTCCAAGTACTGTCCCTGCGGGAGAAAAAGCGACCATCACCTGGACATCAACCAATGCCACGAGTTGCTCTCTTGAGGGTACGGGCGTAGTGCCTGCAAAAGACCTCCCTACATCAGGTACGGAGGAGACCATCACGCTCACCACCACCTACGGCACCTCCATTTCCAAACGATACTCCATTACGATGGCGTGCTCCAGTGATCGAGGTACTTCCTCCCCAAGGACTGTCTATGCGACTGTCCCTGGGGAGCAGAGACCCGCTGTGTTTATATGGCCTGAAGGAGATATGACTGCTTTTGCAGAGTCTGAGATTACTCTAAACTGGTACGCCGCCCGTGCTGATAACTGCACAGCAAGCGGTTCTTGGTCGGGAAGAAAGGCGGTAGGAGGAGATGAGAATTCACCCAATCGGGAAACAATCAGAGTCTCTCGCTTAGGGACCCATACGTTCACTCTTACTTGTACTGGTCCGGGAGGGACTAATTCTTTTCCTTACACTACTATTTACAATCCCGGTCTCGCCAACGTTAGTCTTGATGTGTATGGTGATGTCGGGCGATGTGGAGGGACATACTTCGTTCCGATTACAGGAGTAGTGTCGGGGGTTCGTTGGAGCGTAAAAGAAGCAACCGCAATTTGTACTTGGACCTCAGGGTTTAGTGGTGAAGTATCGAGCATGAGTGGATCACGATCTTTCAGGGTTGGTGATGTAGCTGGGACCCATTCATACAGATTATCGTGCAGAAACGATGTCGGCACGCAAACTGCTTCTGTTCGTATTCAGTCGTTCTTAGATCTCCCCGGTGCAACGTTTGAGCTCGCTAAGTGTGCAGCCAAGAAACTCTTCTAATTAAAGAGCGCGCTCATATTCAAGTCCCTCATGCGTCCCAAAAAATCTCTCGGACAGAATTTCCTCAATTCCTCCACTGTCGTCTCGCGTATCATCACCGCAGGGCGTATCATGTCCGGCGAGACAGTTATTGAGATTGGTCCCGGGAAGGGTGTCCTGACCAAAGCCCTCTTGTCTGTGGGCGCGCGTGTCATCGCTATTGAAAAAGACGATAGACTTGTTCCCGTCCTCCGGGAGATGTTTGCCGAAGATATTGCGAGAGAATCACTCACGCTCATTCATGGCGATATCGTTGATTTACTCGACAGTACGATTCCCGGAACGACAGAGTCCTATAAGGTGGTCGCAAATATTCCGTACTACATCACAGGGCTCATTCTCCGAGGATTTCTGGAGCGCGCACACAAACCGAGTGCCATGATTCTCATGCTCCAGCATGAAGTCGCTCAGCGTATCGTTGCGCGTGACGGGAAGGAAAGCATTTTGTCTCTTTCGGTAAAAGCATACGGCGTGCCTCGTATCGTGTGCAAAGTTCCTTCTCGGTATTTTTCTCCGCCACCGCGCGTGGACTCGGCGGTCCTTGCCATTGAGGGAATAAAGGGCGACATGTTTGAAAACAGAGCCCATGAAGAGCGTTTTTTTGAAATCATCAAGCTCGCTTTTGCGCAAAAGCGTAAAAAGATATCCGGTACCCTCCGCGCGCGATGGGGGAGTGAGACCATATCTCGCTTATCGACATGTGGGCTCGACCCTCACGCCCGCCCCGAAGACATATTGCTTGAGTCCTGGGTCGCCCTCGCCCGCGCGTAGAGCATATCTGTGGATAATCGCGCGCAATTCCTGGTATTCCTATGCATAATTCTGATATACTAAAGGGGACTACTATGCGCAAAATCCCTTTACAGAAAGTCTTGCTCATCGGATCCGCGGTCGTTGCGGGAGGTATCCTCATCGGAGCCACGCTCTGGAGCCAGCGCACGGAGTCGGCAGGGTATATTGACCCGACAAAGGATTTTGAGAAAGCACTCGCGGTAAACAGGCAATGGCTTGATTCGCTCCAGGTTGTTTCATCCGCAAATTCCGAAGCCCGCGCGAGTGCGCAACGCGGGCTCCACGGAGACGATACGACAAAGACGGGCATGGTGGGGAGGGATATTTTTGCGGAGTATCTCCTTGAAAAGACCACCTCAGGCACACCGGGGCCACTCACGGAGAGTGAAGCGGAAAAGATTCTCGCGCGCATCAATGAGCGCTTGAACATGAGTACCGACTCCGTGTATACCATAGCGGATTTGCATATCACGGGGAATAATACTCCTGAAGGGTATCTGGAATATCTTGCGAACCTCGATGCAGTACAGGAGAATATCGACGCACACCTCATAATGGATGAATTTGCAGTGTTTCTTGAGGCGATTGAATATGAACAAGACGAACGCTTTGCCCCCCTTGATCGCAACATTGAAGTGTATAAAAATTTTGAACAAGCGCTCCTCCAAGTCTCCGTTCCCTCAGACTTGTCGGAGGTGCACTTGAGATACGTCACAGTGATTGCCTCTCTTCGTATGGATACGCAAGCTTTTAGAAACCACCTCGTTGATCCTGTCGCCTCCCTTCTCGCGATTGAGCGCTATCGCAAGCATTTAGATGATTTTGCAAACATCCCCGCGAAGATACAAGCCGTGTTCGAACGTAAAGAATAATCATTAGTAGAGACCATGAGTATATTTACACGATACATAAAAGCACCACTCTCCATCGGATTCATCGCGGTTGTTCTTCTTTGTGTTCCCCAAAAATCCGCAGAGGCAATTCCGGTTTTTGACGAGCCAGCATTTTTTCAACGACAAGCTTCGTTTATCTCTCAAAATGTATCCGTTGCGAGCCAGCTCACAACGGATACTTGGCATACGGTTTTACGAACCACAGCTAATGCGGCCGTGTACGCGATGGCACAAGGGATGCTCAACCAAATCACGGAAAATCTAATATCATGGATTCGTAATGATTTTGAAGGGTCTCCCACGTTTAACATCAACCCCAAACGCCTATTTGAAGATATGGCATTCTTTATCGCAGGAGATCTCTACAATGACCTCCGAGGTATCGCCATGTGTGATTTTAGCGGATTTCAGCTCCAGCTCGCACGCTCGCTCTACCTCGCTCCGACCCCAGACAAGCAGATAGAAAGAAACTTCCGATGTCCTTTTGATGAGGTCATTACCACTTGTGACGCTCTGGGTTGTCGCCAGGAGCGCGTGTCTCCTTCTGAGCAGGCGAGGAGGTTCTCTCAAAGCTTCGTAGATGGAGGATGGGGAGCGTTTGAAAAAATGCTCCAGGACGCGGGAAATCAAGTCGGTCTCGCGTATGTGACACAAGAGGAATACTATCGTCGCCTCGCTGAAGCGGAAAATATCCAAACTCAAGAGCTCGCCCAAAACCAAGGGTATATCAACCTTATTGACAGGAGCAGTTGCCAATTCCCCAGCGACCTCGATGTCAGTAATCTCACCTGGATGGAGCGAACCGCCGCGGAGAGACAGTACTGCGGAGTAAAAACTCCCGGCTCTCTCATAGGAGCACAGCTCAATCAGGCAACGGGAATCGATATGGAGCGTCTTGGTTTCGTAGACAGTATTGATAAGGTGGTCACCGCATTTGTCCAGCAACTCACAAAGAATGCCATTGAGGGCGTCTATAGCGTGGTGTTCCCGGCAGGCGGGAGGGATCCTCAGTCAGGACTCTGGTCCACAGGAGAACCCTACTTTGAGGAACAGGAGTTTTGTCTGGATGACGCAGAAAATATAGCTCTCTCGAAAATGACAGAGGCACAATCCATGGAAGTAGTAACCTTATTAGAAGGGAGTCCTGTTGTGTCAAGGTATAATCAAGAACTTGCGTATTATAGAGATGAACTGGCGGCTGAGCGTATTTCTGAGGAAGATTTTTATGCGTATGAAAGTGATCTTAACTTTCAAAAGTCGCAGTATATTTCCGAAGAAATACAGCGTGCATCAACTGCATTTATGCAGTCAGCAATTATGGAAGAAAAACAAAAATGCCTCCTCGTTCCCTTTAAAGACTTTATGATAGAGGATCTTGGTCCCGCCGGTATTTAATCCATGCGTACACACACTTATACATCACTGCTCTTTGGAATCTTCACGACAATCGTGCTGTTCTTTGGAGGGGTGAGTGTGGTGAGTGCTGAGGAAGTGGATGCCTCCATACCGTCAGGAAGCGGTACGCAAGCTCCTGGCATTAATACAAATGTTAATGTTCATGTCGCGAGAACTCTTTCCGTGGGGATTAGCGAAGAGCAACAGGCTACTGAAAATACACTTTTCAAGCAAATTAACTGTTGGGAAAAACTTACTGACGGCCCAAGCATTCCTGGGTGTATTAATGTGGTCTCGTATGCCGTTTATAAAGGAGCGTCATGGCTACTTGTAGGTGGCGCAAAATTTTTTGATTTCGCGCTCTATCTTAGTATTGATAGTAGTTTTGTGAGCTCTCGATATGGTGGTGTCACGAAAGGGTTTGTGGATATTGGGTGGGAGCTCATGCGCGACTTCGCCAATATGGCGTTTATCTTTGTACTCCTCTATGCCGGTATTCAGACGATGTTTGGCATGGGGGGGTGGCAAAAGACGGTAAAGACGGTCGTCATCGTGGCACTCTTTATCAACTTTAGCTTGTTCTTTTCAAAAGCTATTATTGACGCGGGTAATGTGGCCGCGGTGGGTATTTACAATGCCATGGGTGCGGCACCTCTGACTACAGGTGCTCCGCGTGAACTCTCTGCCGCGCTCGTAAGTTCCTTTAATCCCCAGAATTTTATCGATTTGGCAGTACAAAACGAACAAGTCGATTTGTTCGTCATCCTTGTCACTGCGATTATCCTTAATATCGCGGTAGGGATTGCGTTCTTTAAAGTCGCGCTTGTCTTTATCGGGCGTGTTATCGGATTTTGGGTATTGATGATTCTTTCTCCCATTGCTTTTGTCTTGCTTGCGCTACCTCAATTTGGAAATAAATTTAGTCAGTGGCTCCACACACTCCTGAGCCTTTCCTTTGTGGCACCGGTTTTTCTCTTTTTCATCTATCTCATCATGCGCGTGATCGATCAGGGCATTTTTCAGCTCGCATTCCCAACAAACGTGACAGGGAATTTTATAACAAAGCTTCTGCCATCTATAGTAATTGCGACATGTCTCTACTACGCCATCAACAAAGCGGTTGAATTTGCAAAGGACATGTCGGGAACATTCGGAAGTATGGCATCCGACTACGCGGGCAAAACCCTCGGCTTCGCCGCGGGCGGTGCAATGGGGATTGGTGCAATGGGTCTGAGAAAGGGTTTGGGAGGTTTTGCTGCCTCACGTATGGAGACACTCAAGGCGCAATCGACAGATAAAAAGGCCAGTGCTGAATCGCGCGCTCGTGCCCAGAGGAAGCTTCAGCTGGCAGAGATGTCCACCAAAGGGACTTGGGATATACGTAATTCAAGGATTGGTGGCAGTATCTTGAAAGAGACAGGAGTTGATTTTGGAAAGTCAAAATCAAAGGGCTATGTGAAGGATGTGGAAGAAAAAAAGAAGAAGTTTGGAGAAACTATGTCAAGAGTTGATATGAGTGAAGATGTACTCAAGAAACAGCTCCAAGGAGAGATTGACGAGACAGGTAAAACACTTGAAGGGGTAACACAAGCAATGGAGGCTATTCAAGCGGAAGCAAACTCTGCGCGTGTTGCGTATGAAAATAGCCCTGCTTTGGACGCATACAACAAGGCATCCGCAGAACTCGCAGAACTCAAAAACAACCCTCGGGCCTCAGGATTGGATATTACGAATGCTGAGAAAAAGCTTAAGACCGCAAAGGAAAGCCACGAGAACTCTTCTGAATATAGTGCATATCAAAAAGCAGAGGCAGCGGTGGCAGAGCAAAAGAAAAAGCAGCAAGACGCACAGGAAGCACATGATTCTGCAAAGGAAACCCTCGACAATAAACAGAAGTTTAAAGAGAGGCTTAATAAGGAGAATACGCTTCGTCGTACACAGTATGCACAGGATATGCTCGGTGTAGACGAAGAAGGGAAATCAAAGGGTGCGTACGGTAGGTTAAAGGCCTTTGTTTCTACAGGAGCGATGACTGAGAGTCAGCGCCAAGCATATTTCAAAGCAGGGCAAAAAGGTAAAAAAGAGAAAGACCCTGCTGAGGACTTTAAAAAATGGGTGAAAGAGCAAGAGGAAAAAGAACATAGTGGGGGAGGTGACGAAAAGAAGTCTGGTGGTCACACAGAAACTCATTCCGCGCCAAAGCCACCTCCAAGGCCGGCACCGAAAGCGTCGACCCCACCACCTAGTTCCGGCGGAGGGTCCCACGGCGGTGGAGGAGGGCACGACGATCATCACTGATAATCACCTATGGAAAACGACTACAATAAAGGACTAGAAATGTTTTTTGAGCTCGTCCCCGATTCTCTTCGGGAGGTAATTCTTGCTGATGGTACAAAAGAGTCGCTCGCGCGGATTGCAGAGGATTTTGCACTCAATGAAGAACAGGAGGGCATGCTTCGGAATGACACCACGTTTCTCTTGCTGGGCATGTTGAGCCCCCAAGGATTTCCCCAAGCGCTCCGTGAAGATCTCGGTGTCCCCGATGAAGCGATACAGGGTATCGTGGATCGCCTGGATACGGAAATCTTGAATCCCCTATACGCGGATATCGCGCGTCACTATGACGAGAATCAAAAGCGGATAGAGGAAGCAAAGCACGTCCTCGCTGAAGGAGAAAATGCTCCCACACAAAGAGACAGAACGGTGATGGAAGTCTCGGCGGTCCCCGTCGTTCCGCTCGCGGAGGTCCCTGATGTTCCTGATATGTTTGATGTTGCCGAAGCGCGCGTGGCATCGGATGCTCCTCGTGCGTGGAAAAAAACTGCCGAGGTTGTCCCCGAAAATCTCCCTACCGCGGAAGCGGAGGGGGAGCAAGAGGAAGCGCCCTTCATTCCAAATCTTGCACCAAAATCTATCCCCGTACCCTCTCCCGAGCAGCCAGCGGAGCCATATGTTCCTCCTGCTCCGATTTCAAATTCAAATATTCCTCCCGTGATTCATCCCTTTGAACAAAAAATGCGCGAGACGCTCACGCGAGGGACAGTCTCTATGGATGCTCTCGCCCTTGATGTAGAAGAGGCGCAGGGAGCTCGTGCTCAAAAGGAACCCGCAAAACCCGATGTGGTCATCGCTCGCCCTGATCGCCCGCACGATCCTTACCGTGAGGCTCTTGATATATAAATTGAGAGCGTTTCGCTGATGGTATACAAAAAAAGCCCCACTTCGAAACTCTGAAGTGGGGTTAAGGGGTTAAAGAACAGCTACGCGGGTCGGGATGATATCAGATAGGCAAATCCATGCTCATGAGGCCACCACCGATGTTTCTCTTTCCCCAGACATGCGTCAAGGGATTGATGAACATTAGAGTTGCACATGAGCAAATGGGGCGCTCTACCCAGCATTATGGGCTTGTGCATTGTGATGATGCTCGTGAGGCCCATTTCAACTATCTCCTTGCTAGTGAATCGTTCACGGAGGAGGCACCCGATTTCCGGGTTTGGTTCCATCCATCCCCGATCCCTCGCAAAAGCACCAATATTCTTGGTGTTGCGATTATGAGCCAGGAAGATGTCCCCTCTCAAGATGGCGATTTTGTGTACGAGATTGTTGGTCGGCTCGAATCCTTCCACCAAAAGCACACGTTTCGCATGCTTCTCTACACGTTTTCCCTTTCCTTGCAGTCGGGCAATCCATTCCTTGCTTGTCGTTCCATTCGACCTGACTTCAATTTCAATCCAGTCGGCCTTTGGTGGAACAAGCTCATCCTTGAGGAATCTCCTGGCAGCTTCATTTCCGCCGAGCTTTTTTGCAAGTTGATTCTTTTGACTCATCGAGAGGTCCGCTGATGCGGAACTGCTTTGTTTACTCATGGTAAATCTCCTGGGCTTGTAGCCCGTTTTTTTATGTTTTTTACTCCAAGGAGTAACCATGACCGACATGGTCATAGCGAGGAATGGCCTAATATTAAAGCCACTTTTCACTATGACCATGCGCACACCGGGTGACAAAGAACTACAGCTCTACATTGTATCACTTTTGCTATGAAAGTCAATATCTGTCAATTGTTCTCAGAATAGGTTACAAGCCCCACTCCGCCAACCACACATGCGTGGCAAAGAGACTCCGCAAGGTGTTTTCAAGTGCACGCATAATTCCCTGCTGGGAATTTGCTCCGCTCGCCTCGTCAGGCTGCGACGAGGCACTTGAAAACACCTTGTCTTCGTCTCTCTTCTACTCTAGTTACTCGTCAGCGCCCTCACGCAGACCAACCATATGAAAACGCCTTGCGGAGCGCGACGGCGCGAGCAGAGCAATTTTTTAGCAAAAAAATATGCGTGCGGTTTGAATATGGTTGGCGGAGAGAAGGGCCAAGAGAACCCTTTCATTTTGGGGGTGACTACAGGGAATCGAACCCTGATTGCGGGTACCACAAACCCGAGTGTTAACCGTTACACCATAGCCACCATGTGGTATCTCAGGAACCTGAGATTTCCTTGTTATATCAAGTTTTCAGGGGCTTGTCGAGGTATTGGTTGCCCTTTTTATGCCCCATAGTATACTTGAGAACATATGAAAAATTTACTGGACGTACTCAGGGATAGTTTTTACAATCCACGCTTTTATCGGGATATTGCACAGGTTCCCATGAAGGAAGCCTTTAGATTTTACGCAAAACTCTCGCTTCTCTTGAGCATCGCCACGACTGCGGTGATGACACTCATCTATGTCCCGCAGGGGGTTTCGTTTATCCGCGATTATGCTCCTCAATTTATCGAAACACACATTGATGCGGACCTTGTTCTCACACTCGAGGATGGTAACGTGTCGGTGAATGTTCCCGAGCCACATATTATTTCCGCTCAAGGTATGTATGGTATGGGAGAGAGTAATCTTCTCGTCATTGATACGACCAAACCCTTTTCTCTCGATGATTTCCGTGCGTACAATACGCTTGTCTTGGTCACCGAGACAGAGATTGTGACGAGAGGGAATTATGGTGAGATTGCTATCCAAAGCACGCAGACGCTCAAAGACACGACGGTAAGCAGAGCAACGCTTGAGGAGTCTCTTGCTACGGCAGAGCGGTATCTCCCGTTGTTTGTCGTGGGATTTGTCCTTGTAGCGCTTCTTATTGTACTGGCGAGCTTTGCGATCTTCCTCGTGCCGCTTCTTCTCTTTGCAACCTTCCCGTATTTTCTCGGATGGATACACAAAACTCCTCTCTCGTACAAGGCAGCGTATACGATGAGTCTCTATGCCATCGCGCCGGGGCTTGTGCTTAAATCACTTCTCAATAGCCTTGGATTCTTTTTCTTTCCCACGTATCTCAACCTCCTCCTCTTTTTAATCATCGTCGCCATCAACATGGCACATCATGATCGGGCGTAGGGGACTCTCCCAGAGACTCCGCAAGGCGTTTTCATATGGTTGGTCTACGTGAGGGCGCCTATATTTTTTGCGTACTTCGTTCGATGGTGATACCGAGTGCAAAGAGGATTGTCGCGATGATTGCCGAAGCAATACAGTAAATACAAAACGCTCCGATGAGAAACTTCTGTACATACAAGAAATAGAGAGAGAGGAAGAATCCCATTCCCGTGCCCAAGAGGAGGAGTTTTGCGAGAATCCTTTTTTTGAAATCAAGATAGAGAAGCGCGAGTCCACCGATACCTAGATAGAAAATCATACCCAAGAGAGAAAGGGGAACACCAAAGAGTACGGAGTGAGGTGATTTTGAAACCTCATCACATCCGGTAAACCCAAGCGCGCAGGGAATAGGACCTCCCGAAAGACGCTTCGCAAAGAGAAACGTGGAATCCGCGAAGCCCAAGAAAGCGAGCGCGACCGTTGCCCAAAGGAGGATACTGATTGTTTTATTCCGCATGAGCGTTCTTTGCTTCCTCAATCAACGCATTGAATTCAGCAAGGTTCCCCGGATTTCGGAGTACTTTTTGTCCATTGATGTAGAAACTTGGTGTTGAGTTCACACCCGAATCTCGCGCGCTCGCGAGATCTCGCTCAACGCGATCTTTTGTCGCGCGTGAGGCGCGGTCGCTACGAAACTGTCTCATATCAAGTTCAAGCTCTTCGGCATACTGCTCAAAGATTTGCTCGGGTACGGACGCGAGACTCCACTCTCGCTGACCCTCAAAGATTTTTGAGTGCATTTCCCAAAACTTTCCCTGTGCTCCCGCGGCTTCTGCCGCGTATGCCGCAGAGAGGGCGTGACGGTGCTGAGGGAGAGGGAAATGTCGGACGACAAATCGAAGATCCTCGGGGTGAGCCGCGACAACTTCCTCAACGAGGGGATAGTATGCTCCACACGCGGGGCATTGATAGTCACTGTATTCAACGAGGGTTACGGGAGCGTTGATATTTCCTCGTGACCAGTCACGATCATCAATCGGGGTGGAAAGTGTGGTGCCATCAGTCATTAATCCTGTGTTCGTACGAGGACCACCTGTTGCTACCGACCAAATTCCCATAATAGTTACTAATACGACGAGCACCGCGGAAACCCAAATAACGATTCTTTTTTGTCTATCCATAATCCTTCCATGGTAGCAGAGGAGAGGGATGGGGACAAGTCCTCCTTCCTCGGGGCGGGGACTTGCTATTTTTTGTAAAAAATGATATAACGAGAAGAGAGGGTACGTCAAGTATGTCTCTGCAAAAAAACAATAACCATAAAGAATCCCTCAAAAGGGGAAGGAGTAGTGTAAAATGAGGTGTAATTGTCCCGCTGGGCCATTCAAGAGTGGTATTCACCATGCTATGTGGTGTAATACTAGACGATTGGGGATTTTTAAACCATCCCCGATCAAGTTCAATTCCTCCTTACGAAAGGAGATTGAAAAAGGAGATATTCCTCTTGTGACCAAGGTGGTCACAGAAAAGAGAAAAGAATAAAGGAACGCAAAGCCCGACAGATGTCGGGCTTTTTTACGGAGGGGCTTGCTTTTTTCACAAAATATGATATAATGCGAAGAGAGGGGACACAGGTGCCTTTACAACAACCAAAATCCCCAATGGGGAAGGAGAAACAGAAATGAGATGCAACTGTTCGGCTCTTGTAACAGGGAGTCACTTCCATGAACACTCTTGCTCTATCAGTCAGTCTGGTGCAGGAAAACCGCTAGACCCTCTGTCTTTTGACGAGCCGGATTGGCTCGCAGGAAAGCCTTGGGGTGGCTACAATGAAGACCTTTACCAGGATGCGGATGATATTCCGCTCCTCACCGACATCATCATCAAAAATTAACATTTTGGTGATGATGTCAAAGCCCGATTTACGTCGGGCTTTTTTATTTGGTATACTGAGAGGGTTATATTATTATTTTGAGCAAAATTTTTTATATGGAAGAAAGCAAAACAAAGTTGTACAAAGCACTCAGTATTCTCGCAATCGTGATCGTAGTGCTCGTTGTGGTAAAGATTGCCGCAGAAATTAAAGGATACCGATATATTGGTGGGGGAGTTTCCGCTTCCAATACCATCTCGGTGAGCGGTCAGGCGGAGGTGTATGGTTCTCCGGATATCGCGCGCATTTCATTTGAGGTTCGCAAAGAAGCTGTCCGAGCCGCAGAAGCACAGACACAAGTAAATGAAGGAGTGGCAAGCGCACTTTCGGCAGTGCGTGCTCTGGGTATCGAAGAAAAGGATATCAAGACTCAGAATTACAGCTCGTATCCTAAATATGAGTACCGGGCAGCGCCACCAGTTGCCAATCCAAGTGGAGGAGTATACTATCCTACTCCCGGCAGGCAAGTACTCATCGGCTATGAAGCATCACAGTCGGTCGTTGTCACCGTACGCAACCTTGATAACGTAAACGCGCTCCTCCAAGCGCTCGGTACCGCGGATGTGACCAACCTTCAGGGACCAAACTTTGCAATCGATGATGAGGACGGTCTCAAAGCAGAGGCTCGTAAAGAGGCTATCAACAAGGCACGCGCAAAAGCAAAAGTCCTCGCTGGCGACCTCGGCGTGTCTCTCGTGCGCGTCGTATCATTCTCTGAAGACGGGTACTATCCATATCCCGCATACCGCACCATGACAGCGGGGGTGGCGTTTGATTCAATGACGGTTGAAAGTGCTCCCGAGCTCCCTATGGGACAGGAAACAATCTCCTCAAACGTAACCATCACGTACGAGATTCGCTAAGCAAAAAGAGGGTTATCCCTTGGATATAAAAAACGAGGTCACCGACCTCGTTTTTTATATTGTCTTGTAATTTTGACTTTATCCACAGAAAAGAGTACTATCAAAGAAAGTCCTTCGGGGCGGTTTTTTGAATAGGGGGTCCTCTTATACAATCAATAATTATGTCATTTGTTCAATATTTACGAGAAACCAAGGGTGAATTGAAGCATGTTTCTTGGCCAACGCGCCGACAGGCTATCGTTTTCGGTGTCCTTGTGGTTATTCTCTCGATTCTTACCGCAGTATATCTCGGGGTATTCGACCACCTCTTTACATTGTCTATTGAGTCCATTGTCAGGTAATCAATTTTTATTTTAACGTTATGGCGAAACAAGAAATAACAGGCGAGCGCAACTGGTACGCCATCCACACCTATGTCGGGTATGAAAATGCCGTACTCCGCAACCTGAAGCAACGCATTGAGTCGCTCGGTATGGAGGATCGTATTTTCAATGTACTCATTCCCATGGAGAAGACGATAAAGGTGAAAGGAGGAAAGCGCGTTGAGGTTGAGGAAAAGATTTACCCGGGATACATTCTCGTGGATATGATTGTGACCGATGACTCATGGTATGTAGTGCGCAACACTCCCCGCGTGACAGGATTTGTGGGTGCCGGCGTAAATCCTGTTCCTCTTTCAAAGACAGAATCGGACGCACTCTTTAGTCGCATGAACGCAAGTCTTCCAAAACACAACACAGATCTCATTGTGGGAGACCAAGTGACTATCATCGATGGACCGTTCAAAGAGCTTGAGGGCAAAATCTCCGAAGTGGACAATGAACGCGGTCGCGCGAAGGTCCTCGTGTCTATGTTTGGTCGAGAGACACCTGTTGAGCTTGATTTCTTGCAGATTCGCAAGATGTAGAGCTGCTGCTTGAAAAATATAGGAAATTAATATAGACTGCGTGAACTAAGTATTATGGCAAAGAAAATAACCAAGAAAGTAAAGGTACAGATTCCTGCGGGGAAGGCAACCCCGGCGCCTCCTTTGGGTCCCGCGCTCGGTCAGGCGGGTGTAAATATCGGTGAATTCGTAAACCAGTTCAACGAGGCAACGCGTGAAAATATGGGCGATATCGTACCTACGGTGATTACTGTATACGAGGATAGGACGTTTTCATTTATCACAAAGACTCCTCCCGCAACGTCACTCATTCTCAAGGCGACTGGTCTCCAGAAGGGGTCAATGAAGCCCGGCTCAAGCACCGCGGGAACTATCTCAAAAGATCAGATTCGCGAGATTGCAGAGCGCAAGATGAAGGACCTCAACGCAAACGACGTTGAAGCCGCGATGAAAATCATTGAAGGCTCCGTACGATCAGCAGGGATTAAGGTGAAGTAATTTCACTGAAATACATAAAAAGCCCCGAGTTTTCGAAAGAAAACTCGGGGCTTTCCCTTTGGGGAAAGGGTTTACACTTTTTTGTACTGCGGGACGAATGCGCCACTCTCTTCAGTGAAATCACCAAAGATTTCGGGCACTTTCTCTATCATCAGTTTTCCAACCTTGATAAAGACGTGCGCAATCTCTTCCTCTGCACCGGGGTCGGTGCGGAGGGCGAGGATATGACGCAAGGCGCGGAGGTTCATGCTCCATACACCACCTGTTGCGACACCCATCCCGATACCACGACGAAATGCTGAAGTGAGGACTTTCTTTGCATGAAAGGTGCTCTCGGGGGAAAGCTCTTCCTTCCACACCTCCGCAAAGTCCGCCATCATGCGCTCGTTTTCTTGAAATGATTTTTCAAGAAGTTCTCGCGATAATGCTTTCTTGTCTGCGATTTCAGAAGTATCTCCCTCCGCATCACGAAAGCACTCAGGCATCCAGAATGAAATGTTTTCATATCTGATGTACCGCATGCTCCGTTCTGAAATACCGACGCCGGCACGATGGCGGTTCATTTCGCCTGTAAAGACGCGTGAACAGCCATTGATACCAAACGTAAACACCGCATGCTCGATGACCGAGCCGTGGCCTTGTTTCAGGACATTGTCGAGATAGTCAACCAGGTCTTTGCGGACCTTCGTCACGTTGGGATTGAGCCCAGGCTCAAACGCCATGTAACATTGTTTGGCAGCGAGCGCTACCAAGAGGGCAGGATCAGAAACTTCGTCCTCCGGAGGGATGATAAAGTCTTCACTCACACTCATTTCATTGAGCCATGCTCGCACCGCGGTACGATCAACCTTGGTTTGGGCAAGGATGCGCACGGTAATCTCATCAAGGGATCTAGCCATAAATACTCCAAAAAAGTTTGTTTAAAGGAATGTTCCATTTATGAAACTACTATTAAAATCTTAATATGTCAAACATTTGCCTGTTCGTTATTTTTGTGGTACAGTCTCTTTAGTTCAATTGTTCTTACAGAGGAGAATATGTATGCGAAAAGGTGCACTACCGGATCGAATGATCCACAACATGATAGAAGGCTCTTTTATCAAAGGTGCCAATCCAAAAAATGTCAGCCCGGCATCGTTGGATCTCTCGATGTCTGAGGAGGTCTATCGTGTCAACGGGATGTTCCTTCCTCGTTTCGGAGAATCTATCCGAGACCTTCTCTCGCGTTTGGATAGACGTGAGCATCAAGTAGGGATGCCGTTTGAGCGCGATGTCGTGTACCTCGCTCGCCTCAATGAGTCCCTCAAGCTTCCCGGAAAGGTCTATGGGTATTGCAACCCAAAGTCCTCTACAGGGAGGAATGATGTGCACGTCCGCATCCTTGCTGATGGAGTACCGCGCTATGATGCGGTAACTCCCGCGGGGTTTAAGGGAAGTCTCTGGGCGGTCATCGTGGCGCGCTCGTATCCGGTGATTGTGCCGGTGGGACAGCCCTTGAGCCAGCTCAGACTCTTTAATGCTGATACGCGTATCGGCGAGGAAGAGCTTGAGATTGCGTTCAAGCGTGATCGAATCTTGCGCACACTCGGAGGGGATGCTATTTCCTACGAGCAGGTCTTGGTTCGAGAGGGGGATGGGTCACTTATTCTCACGCTTGATCTGGAGAGTGAGATACCCGCCTACGAGTATTCCGGTCGGCATCATATTCTGGATTTGGGGAAGGGAAACAGTTCCCATGCGGGTTCTGATTTCTTTACTCCGGTGCATCCGGTGGGTGGCCACTTGTTCTTGCGTCGGGGGAGTTTTTACATCCTTTCGACGCTCGAAGCAGTGGTGGTGCCTCCGTACTTTGCGTGCGAGATGGTGCCTATGGACGAGCGTTTTGGTGAGTTTCGCTCCCACTACGCGGGGTTCATTGATCCCGGCTGGGGATATGGGAGCGACGGCGAGGGAAAAGGGAGACCTCTGACACTCGAAGTACGTCCCTTTGAAGATATGGTGATTTCGGGAGGTCAGCCAATCGCAAAGATTAAGTTCGAGCGCATGGCGGAAATTCCTGAAGTACACTATGACCAAAAGGACAGTAATTACTTGTCTCAAAGCGGGCCCAAGCTCGCGAAACATTTTATCTAGGTGAAATGTTTGTCGCCTCTCTCCGGTTACGGAGAGAGGCGACTTTTCATTTCCTCGTTTTTGTGGTAGTTTTTTCTCGGGCACATTCTTTCATTTTTAGGGGGTATATCATGGTGAGTAAAACACTATCTGGTTTGAAAAAGAAAAAAAAGGGAGCAATCATTGTCTTTGATGGTGATGACGGATTGGGCAAGGGAACACAGATTGAACTTCTTGCGCGACGGGCGGAGAAGGAAGCCCGTAACTACGTTATCCTCAACACACGCGAACCCGGAGGGACAGATCTCGCTGAGTACATCCGTGAGGGATTTAAGTCTTCTCATGGATTGAATGCGAGCGCGCTTACCAACATGCTCCTCATGTGGGCGGCGCGGAGAGATTTATGGGAAAAGACTGTAATTCCGGCGCAAAGACAAGGGTTCCTCGTTGTTGTTGACCGGAGTGACAGCTCCACCTTTGCATATCAGGTTTCCGGTCAAGAAGGAGGAATTTCCCTCGGGCTCTTATTCTGGGAGATTCGCAGACTGGTATTTGGTAGCCATGCTCCGGATAAATACATCATTTTTGATGTAGGTCCGGCTGAGTCACAGCGTCGTATTCAGGAAGATACGACCAGGTCCCCGGATGGGTTTGATTTGGAAGGTGTTGAGTTTCATGCAAAGGTGCGAAGAGGGTTTCTCACCTTTGCGCAGAACATTAACAAAGATAACCCCAATACGGCAGTAGTTATCAACGGTATGCGTCCACCAGAGGAGGTGCATGAGGACGTCTGGGCAATCGTCAAAAACTACTTGTAAGAGGAAACAGTGCATTAAACTCCTGAATTGCGCACGCGCAATTCAGGAGTTTTTCTTTTTCTATGGTAAAATACATATCTATGATTCCACTCAATATCAAAAAACTCCACACACGCGCGAAGCTTCCACATTATGCGCATCCTCACGATGCGGGTGCGGACCTCTTTTCCGTCGAGGATGTGGTGATACCTCCCGGGGAGCGTGTTCTTGTTTCCACGGGTATTGCACTGGAGATTCCGGAAGGGTATGTGGGGCTCGTATGGGACAAGAGCGGACTTTCTACGACGCACGGACTCAAGACACTCGGCGGGGTTATTGACGCAGGGTATCGTGGAGAAATCAAAATAGGTATCATAAACCTTTCAAAAGATCCGTATCACCTCGGTGTGGGACACAAAGTAGCCCAGCTCCTTCTGCAAAACGTTGAACATGCGCATATTGTTGAAGTTGATGATCTTTCTTCAAGCACGCGCGGGGAAGGAGGGTTTGGCAGTACGGGGAAATAGCGTTGTGGTATGATGTGGGGATACGATATGGTTTCAGAACTCCTGCGTACGTGTATTGAAAATGCTCTGAAGTCCCAAGGAGTGACTCCTCGGGGTGTTGTCCTTGAGCGTCCGGGAGATAGCACCCATGGCGATATTGCCACCAATGCCGCCCTCATGTATGCGAAAGATGTTGGTATGGCACCTTTGGTGCTCGCCGAACAGATTCTCCACGCCATCAAAGAAGCTCAGATTGAAGGGATACAAGATGCTTCCATTGCCGGTCCCGGATTTATCAATATTACCCTCACGGACAAAGCACTCCGCGTCCCACATACAAATATTAAAACCGGCGTAGAGGGTCAGCACATACTCGTAGAACATTCTTCACCGAACCTCTTTAAGCCCTTTCATATAGGACACCTCATGAACAACATGGTGGGGGAGTTTGTGGTACGCGCGCTCAAAGAAGGAGGCGCGCGCGTGACGACACTCTCTTTTCCTTCAGATGTATCGCTCGGTATCGCAAAGGGGGTGGCGATACTTCTTCGCGACCAGAAATCGGGAAAGGATATTTTTGCGGGAGACAAAGAGACTCAGGTTGCAACCTTTGGCGAAGCCTATCGTCGAGGAGTCGCGTATTTTGAAGAGCATCCCGAAGATTTATCCGAAGCGAAAGAAATCGCACGCGCAATCTATGATACGGAAAATCAATCAGAAGCGCGGAATATCTTTGAACGGGCAAAAACCATCAACACAGAATACTTTTTTGATGTCATTGCTTCTTTGGGAAGTACGATAGACACGCATATCTATGAGTCTGAAGCGGGGGAGCGAGGGGCGGAGATTGTACGCGAGCATCTTGGCACGGTGTTTACCGAGAGTGAAGGAGCCGTCGTCTATATTCCTCCGGAAGAACGCAAAGATCTTCACACACAGGTGTTTATCAATAGTGAAGGTCACCCCACCTACGAAGCCAAGGACCTCGGTCTCCTTGATATTAAATTCACAAAGTTTAATCCTGGTCATTCATATTTCATCACGGACGCGGAGCAGGTTCCTCATTTCAAAGTAGTGCTCAACGCGGCAGAACAGCTGGGAAAAGATTGGGTCTCTCGCGTGGAGAAAAGCTCTCACATTCCCCACGGGCGTATGCTTTTTAAGGGGCAAAAAATGTCGAGTCGTCTCGGTGGCGTACCTCTCGCGGAAGAGGTGATAGCGGATGTATCTGTAGAGGTGGAACGTCGCATGGGAGAAAAGGTCGAGTCTCTCTCGGATGAAGAGCGTGTTGCGCTCAAGCGCGATGTCGCGCTTGGCGCGCTTCGCATCGCGATTTTGCGCTCGAAGCCGGGGACAAATATAAACTTTGATCCCGAGACGTCGCTCTCTTTTGAAGGAGATTCCGGTCCGTACCTTCTCTATACTCACGCGCGTACCGCGTCACTCTTGAGAAAGGCGCGCGAGCAAGGGATAACTCCTCGTTATCACGAAGTCTCCTCAATACCTCTTGAACACACCTTGTTTGCATTTGAGAACGTACTCTCCGAAAGTATTATGGAATTATCTCCTCAAAAATTAGTAACATATCTTTTTGAAGTCGCGCAGGAGTTTAACGCCTATTATGCGAAGACGCAAATCCTCGGAGACTCTCGAGAGGAGACCGAACACGCACTCGCGATTGTGCTTCGTGTGGAGGAAGTGCTCAAGCGCGCCCTCTATGTTCTTGGTATGAGCGCGCCTGAGCGCATGTAGCGCTCTTTTCCCAGTTTGTGATATTGTGGAGCAATATGGACGGAGATACCAAGAAGACAGACCTCGCCCTGCGGGAAGAAGAAACTCAAGCATTTTGGGAACGGGAGGGTATTTTTGAAAAAACGCTTGAACATACAAAAGGAAAGGAAGATTTTGTCTTTTATGATGGTCCTCCGTTTGCGACGGGACTTCCTCACTACGGGCACATGCTCGCAAGCACCATCAAGGATACAATTCCTCGCTATCAGACGATGAGAGGTCGCTATGTGCGTCGCGTATGGGGATGGGATTGTCACGGACTTCCTATTGAGAACCTCATTGAGACAGAGCTTGGTCTCGGACACAAAAAAGATATTGAAGCGTACGGCATTGAAAATTTTAATGAAGCCGCGCGCGCGTCGGTGCTCCGCTATGATGCCGAATGGAAAAAAATGATTCCCCGTCTCGGGCGGTGGATTGATATGGAGCGTGCCTACAAGACTATGGATGCCTCCTATACGGAGTCCATTTGGTGGGCATTTAAGGAGCTTTATCAAAAAGACCTTGTCTATAGAGGATTCAAACCAATGCACGTGTGTCCTCGTTGCGAGACAACACTTTCCAACAATGAGGTCTCCGAAGGGTATAAAGACGTTACGGATATTTCCGTGACCGCGAAGTTCGCACTGTGCGATGAGGCGGATACGTTTGTTCTCGCGTGGACGACGACGCCATGGACACTTCCGGGGAATGTCGCCCTCGCCGTCTCCGCGGAAGCACAATACGCAAAGGTGCGTGTCGGGAGCGAGATGTATATCCTCGCGGTTGAGCGTATTGCACACGTCTTGAAAGACAAGGAGCATGAGGTCCTTGATACATTTCTCGGAAGCACGTTGGTGGGAAAATCATATCTCCCTGTGTTTGATTATTACCACAAGGATCTGACCATTTCACACCACGAACATGGGTGGAAGATATACGCGGGGGACTTCGTGACTATGGATACCGGTACCGGAGTGGTGCACATTGCTCCTGCGTTTGGAGAAGACGACATGAATCTTGGAAAGATGTACGAGCTTCCTTTCATTCAGCATGTGGGGATGGATGGTGTGATGCGGGCCGAAGTAAGTGACTTTGCGGGAGTGCGCGTAAAAGAAAAAGGCGACACGCAGAGCGCTGATATTCTCGTTATTAAATATCTCGCGGCGAAAGGTACGCTGTTTAGTAAAGAAAAGATTATACACGCGTATCCGCATTGTTGGCGCTGTGATACCCCTCTTTTAAATTATGCAGCCGAGTCGTGGTTTGTAAAATCTTCCGCGCTCCGCGAAAAGCTCCTCAAGTACAACCAAACGACAGAGTGGACCCCGAGCCATATTCGCGATGGGCGTTTTGGAAAGTGGCTTGAGAATGCTCGTGACTGGGCGATTTCTCGTTCGCGCTATTGGGGAGCGCCGATTCCCGTGTGGCATTGCGCGTCGTGCAAGACCGAAGTGGTGCTCGGTTCTCGTGAGGAGCTCGCCACGCATACCAAAAAATCTGGTAATACCTATATCATCATGCGCCACGCTCAGGCGGAGAGTAATGTAAAGCATGTCGTGAGTTCAAACAGGGAAGAAAGTGAAGCATTTGGACTCACTGAAGATGGACGAAAACACGCTCACGCGCAGGGCGAGACACTCCGAGCGCGACAGATTGATGTCATCCTTGCGTCCCCCTTTGCGCGTACGAGACAGACGGCGGAGATTGTCGCGGGGGAGGTGGGTATTGAGGCGGAACATATTATCTACGATGATCGCTTGCGCGAGATAGATGGTGGTACCTTCAATGGAGGACCTGTTTCGGCATATCGCGATTATTTTTCATCACTCCATGAAAAATTTGAAAAACGTCCCGACCAAGGGGAGAATCTCCTTGATGTAAAGCGTCGCGTCATGACGCTCTTTGAGGAACTTGAAGAACGGTATCAAGGGAAAACCATTCTTCTCGTGACGCATGGGGATCCGTCGTGGATGCTCACACTCGGTACACAAGGGGGAACTATTGATGATGGGGTTGCGCTTCGCGCTGAAGCAGAGTACTTCATTGATACGGGAGAGGTGCGAGATCTTCCGTTTGTGCGGTTTCCTCATGATGCGGAGTTTCAATTTGATGTTCATGTGCCGTATATTGATCGCGTACCGCTCGTATGTTCTTGTGGGGGTACGCTTACCCGCGTGCCGTATGTGTTTGATTGCTGGTTTGAGTCAGGTTCAATGCCTTACGCGCAACTTCATTACCCCTTTGAAAATAAAGATCTTTTTGAACGAAATTTCCCCGCGCATTTCATTGCCGAAGGTATCGACCAAACACGAGGGTGGTTTTATAACATGCTCGTGCTCTCCACGGGACTTTTTGATAGAGCGCCATTTCGTCATGTCGTGGTAAACGGGCTTGTGCTCGCGGAAGACGGGCGCAAGATGTCAAAGAAACTCAAAAACTATCCTGATCCATGGCACATCATGAATACGTACGGCGCTGACGCGACGCGCTACTATCTCCTCGCGTCGCCCGCAGTCTATGCGGAAGACCTCGCTTTTTCAGAAAAAGGAGTTGATGAAGTGGTAAAGAAACATATTGCGCGCACACTAAATGTTCTCTCGTTCTATGAGCTCTATCGTGGAGAGGGTGCCGTGCCGGAAGAAAAAAGCCCCCACATTCTCGATCAATGGATTCTTGCCCGCCTCGCAGAGCTTGAAGAGACTATGCGAGAGGCATTTGATCGATACGCCCTTGATCGCGCGGCGAAGCCAGTCGCGCTCTTTGTTGACGATCTCTCTACGTGGTACCTCCGTCGTTCTCGTGATCGTTTCAAATCAGATGACGCTCTTGATCGCGGACACGCAATAGGCACCACACGGACCGTGCTCCTTGAATTTTCAAAACTCCTTGCACCGGTTATGCCATTTCTCGCAGAGCATCTCTATCAGCATGTGGGGGGCAAAAAGGAAAGTGTGCACCTTGAGACCTGGCCGGTCCTCGGAGGCGTTGATCAAGATATTCTCGCGCATATGGCAGAGACACGCCGTGTTGTGTCGCTTGCCCTTGAGGCGCGTACAACTGCGGGGATAAAAGTTCGCCAACCTCTCGCGTCACTCACGGTGCAAAAGGGAACCCTTGAAGGCAAGAATGAGTACCTTGAGCTTATTAAGGATGAGGCAAATATAAAGAGCATTTCTTTTGAGGAGAGTCTTCCTTCTGAGGTTTCTCTTGATACGGTTATTACCGAGGAACTCAAAAAGGAAGGGCAACTCCGCGAGCTCATGCGCGCCGTCCAAGATCTGCGCAAGCAGGCGGGACTTCTCCCGGGAGAAGAGGCGGTTCTCCACATTGAGATTTCAGATGAGGGGAAAGAATGGCTCTCGTCTGTTACTCCGGAGCTTTCTCGTGCGACGATTCTTCGTGATGTGCTCGTCACGAGCGTGAGTGGAGACGCGCTTGATCTCGGGGGAATCAAGGTAACCATTGCAATCTTCCGATAGGGTACTGTGGCGCATCATATATATCATACAAAGGGGATTATACTGGGGAGCATGCCTACGGGTGAGTCTAATATCGCGTATCGTATCCTCACGGAAGAGCTCGGACTTGTCACCGCGACGGCGCAGTCTGTCAGGCATGAAGCGTCAAAGCTCCGCTATTCGTTGCAAAATTATAAATATGTTTTTGTTGACCTTGTACGAGGGAGTGCTTCTTGGCGCATCACCAATGCTCGAGAAGAAAAAGAATCACTGTCGGCAGATGCTCAGAAGGTATTCGCGCGCGCGTCTACGCTCGCGCTCAGGTTAATCAATGGAGAGCAACGAGATGAAGCCATGTTCGTTTGTTTTGAGGGGCTGTATGAGTTTCTCCTCGCAGAAGAGCATCCTCCGGAGCGTATGCGTGCGATTGAAGTCCTTGCCGCGCTCCGTATCCTTTTTGCACTCGGGTATCTTTCTCCCGTCGGATATGAAGCTTTTCTTTCCATGTCATGGTCTCGCGAGCAGGTGGAAGCATACATGCCCCACATACAGAGATCGATTCGTTCTATCAATGAGGCCCTCCGAGAGTCGCATTTGTAGGGGTTCGCATGGTATACTCTTTTCATGAGTGAGGATACAAAAAGCAAGATTGCAAAGCTCGAAGATGAATTGTATGCCAAGAAATTCACCCCTGAGGCGCCCGGTGATTTTATTCCTACACGTACTCCCGAGTCTGCTCCTCCCGAAGATTGGGATGCGGAGGATTCTACCAACGAAGTGAAAAAGAAAAAACATAAAAAAATGCTGAGAACAATTCTCATCGCGTCCGTAGCCTTTTTTGTCCTTGCGGCATCATTTGCGGGGTTTCAGTGGTGGAAGGGAGCAAACATTATCTCTGGTGAAAACATTGATATAACCATCTCGGCGCCTGTCTTCGTCGATGGCGGGGAAGCGTTTGAGGCGGTCATCACGATTGCAAATAAAAACACCTCGGTTATTCAAGAGGCAACACTCTTTATTGAGTATGATCAAGGGTTTTACGATCCCACATCAAGGACGGCGCTTCCTCGCGCGTCAATACGGATAGGACAGCTATCTCCGGGACAAGTGGTTTCCGAGACGGTCAGTGCTCTTGTGTATGGAGAGCAAAATTCTGAGAAAATAGCTTCCGTTAAACTTGAGTATCGAATGGTTCAATCAAACGCGACACTCCAGAAGACCGCTCAGTTTAGTGTGAGAATCGCGCAATCCCTGGTATCGTTGGCGGTGCAGACACTGAGGGAGGTATCCGCGGGGCAAGTCATAGATCTCACGATTGTTATTCAGTCAAACAGTGTTGAGCGACTCGATAATCTTCTTCTCGAAGCGGTGTATCCTCTTGGTTTTGCGATGCAGAGCGCGGATCCGTCTCCACAGTTTGGGAGCAATCTTTGGGATATCGGGTCGCTCAACCCTCAAGAGAGAAAAGAGGTAACTGTTCGAGGAATACTCTCGGGTCAGGAGGGGGCAGAAGTGATTGCCCGTGCTTCCCTTGGAGCGCAGTCTTCCCAAGATACGCGGAAGCTCGGCGTTATTTACAACACGACGAGTGAGACTATTCATATCACCAAGCCGTTTTTTGCTGTTGACCTCCTCATCAATGGTGTCTCTCAACCGGAAACTCCCGTCACGCTTGATAGAAGTGTTCGCGTTGATCTCGTCTGGCAAAACAATAGTCCTTCTCGTGTCACCGATGCCGTTATCGAAGTGAAACTTACAGGGGAACTTTTGAATCGCTACTCTATCTTTGCGGGTGGCGGTGGATTCTATCGTTCTTCTGACGATACGATTGTATGGGAACGATCGGGAACTCCCGAGCTTGCGTCTATTGATGCAGGACAAAAGGGGACACTAAGTTTTGGATTTTCTCCCCACCAGCAGGATATTGATAGTGGGCGTATTTTGCGGAACCCACAGATTTCCCTTGAGGCGAGCGCGCGCGCGCGCCGAAGCGAGGACACAAGTGGAGGTGCTCTCGTGACGACCATACTGACGCGCAAAATCAACGTAGAAACAACACTTGTCTTAAACGCCCGCGGGATTTATTACTCGGGACCTTTCCAGAATACAGGAGGACTTCCTCCTCGCGTAGACGGTGTGACGACGTACACGGTTGTGTGGACGGTAAGAAACACTTCAAACAATGTTTCCAACGTATCCGTAAGGACGACACTCCCCGTGTACGTTAATTGGCTTGGGAATACTTATCCCCAGGGAGAGCGCGTCAGCTACAATGCGAGTGGCGCGGAGGTTGTGTGGTCTCCGGGGGCGGTCCCCGCGGGTGCGACGCGCGAAGTCGCCTTTCAAGTCGCCTTTCATCCGAGCTTGAGTCAGCTCAATCAGATTGTATTTCTCACGGGGGACACAACCATGACGGCAGTGGACGATTTTACAAAAACTCCCCTTTCAGGGCAACAGCCTCCCGTACGAACATTCTTGTCCTCAGACCCTCAATTTGTGCAAACGGAGGGTGCCGTGGTAGAGTAGCTCCACGATATACTATGGTTGAAAAAACACACCATTCTCACGATTTGATGGAAAAGATCGTCTCTCTCTCAAAGAGGCGCGGATTTATTTTTCAAGGTTCAGAAATCTACGGCGGGCTCGCGGGGACGTGGGATTATGGCCCTCTTGGTGTTGAGCTCAAAAATAATATAAAAAATCTCTGGTGGAGAATGTTTGTACAGACTCGTGATGACATGTATGGTATCGACGCGGCAATTCTCATGAACCCGCGCGCATGGGAGGCGAGTGGACATGTTTCTGGTTTTTCTGATCCGCTTGTAGAGTGTGCGAAATGTAAAAAACGTTTTCGTGCTGATCATGTCGGCGAAGCGTGTCCGGATTGTGGAGGCGCGTTTGGCGCGGTGCGTCAATTTAATATGATGTTCAAGACGCAGATTGGCGCGACCGAAGACGCGTCATCAGTATCATACCTTCGACCGGAAACAGCGGGCGGAATGTTTGTTAATTTCAAAAATGTGGTTGATAGTCTTCATCCAAAACTACCATTTGGTCTCGGTCAAATCGGCAAGGCCTTTCGTAATGAAATCGCTCCCCGAGATTTTATTTTTCGTTCTCGTGAGTTTGAGCAAATGGAGATCGAATATTTCGTGCGCCCCGACGCGTGGGAAGCGAGCTTTGAAGAGTGGCGCAAAGAAATACACGCGTTCATTGCGTCTATCGGTATTACACAAGATGCGGTCTATGAGCTTGAAGTAGCACCGGAAGACCGCGCGCACTACAGCAAGCGCACGATAGATTTTGAGTTCGATTTTCCTTTTGGCCGCAAGGAGTTGTATGGTCTCGCGTACCGTACTGATTTTGACCTCTCTGCACACACGCACACATCGGGAGAGAAGCTTCATATTCAAGATGGGGAAGGCAAGCCCGCTCTCGTGCCCCACGTCATTGAGCCATCGTTTGGTGTCGATCGTACCGTGCTTGCCGTGCTCACATCTGCCTACACCGAAGACGAGCTGGGCGGTGAACAGCGCGTATATTTGAAATTCACGCCAAAGATTGCTCCAGTAAAAGTGGCAATCTTCCCCCTCCTCAAAAATAAGCCCGAGCTTGTGGAAAAAGCACGAGACGTATACACGATGCTCAAGGAGGAGATTCCACAGATTATGTTTGACGACAACGGCAACATCGGCAAGCGCTATCGTCGTCAGGATGAGATTGGGACGCCATGGTGCGTTACGGTAGACTTTGACACGCTTGGTGAAACTCCCGAGCACAAAGACACGGTCACAATTCGTGATCGTGATACGGGAGAACAGCGCCGTATGCCGATTGCAGAGCTCAAAGACTTTTTAAGAAAAGGAATTCTCGGCAAATAGGAGCCAAAAGAAGAGACCCGCGCGTTACGGCACGTAACGCGCGGGTCTCTTCTTTTTATGCTACACTACCAACCATGAAATCTTACAAAAAAGTCCTCAAAAACGGTATGCGTATTGTCGTCGTTCCTATGCCTGAAAATCCCACAACCACGGTACTTGTATTGGTGGAGACGGGTTCAAAATACGAGACAAAAGAAAAGAATGGGCTCGCGCATTTCCTCGAGCATATGTGCTTCAAGGGGACGACCAATCGCCCAAACACAAGCGACCTCTCCATTGAGCTTGATGGGCTCGGATGCGAATACAACGCGTTTACCGGGCAAGAATACACGGGGTATTTCGCAAAGGGTAAAGCCACCGATACAAAAAAGATTTTGGATATTCTTTCTGATCTGTATCAAAATCCACTCCTTCAGGAAGACGAAATCCAAAAAGAGAAAGGAGTAATCGTGGATGAAATCAACATGTATGAGGATTTGCCTACGCAAAAGGTATACGAGATTTGGATGAAGCTTCTGTACGGAGATCAGCCGGCAGGATGGCCCATTGCAGGGACACGCGAGCTTGTGCGCGCGATGACGCGGAAGGATTTTGTGAACTATCGCGCCGATCACTACGTTGCTGAAGCAACGACTATTGTAATCGCGGGAGATATAAAAAAGGCTTCCATAATGAAAGATGTCGAAAAAGCCTTCGCTCATATCCATACGGGAAAGAAAAAAAGCGCAAAGAAAACAAAAGTATCTCAAACATCCCCCCGCGTCGCGTGTATGTACAAAGAAATTGACCAAACTCACTGTGTGCTCGGGGTGCATACCTTCCCGGTCGGCGATAAAAGAAATCCCGCACTCTCTCTTTTAGGAGGAATCTTGGGGAGTGGTATGTCGTCGCGTCTCTTCCGCAAACTCCGTGATGAAATGGGAGTAGGGTACTATGTCCGCGCGGGGAATACTGCTTCGATGGATGCGGGATTTTTTTCAATCGCGACAGGCGTTGCCAATGATCGTGTGCACGAAGTACTCGCCGCCATCATAAAAGAATGCATGCGCCTCACGGAGGAGCTGGTATCAGAAGAAGAACTCCATAAAGTCAAAGAGCATCTTGTTGGGACCATGTATCTCGGTCTCGAGTCATCAGATGACCTTGCGGAATATTATGGTGTCCAGGAAGTGTTGCGTCGCGATCTCAAAACACCAAAAGAAAAAGAACGCATGCTCCGCAATGTCACCGCAAAAGAAGTACGCGATATAGCACGTCGTATCTTCAAAGACAAACATCTCAATCTCGCCCTCATCGGCCCTTTTAAAAAAGGAGAGGATTTCCACGAGGTGTTGACCTTCAAATAGTTTGGTTTACGTAAGGGCGTACAAATACACAGAGTAGAGAGAGACGTAAGCAAGGTGTTTTCAAGTGCCTCGTCGCAGCCTGACGAGGCGAGCGGAGCAAATTCCCAGCAGGGAATGTAGCGTCTAGTTGAAAACACCTTGCGGAGTCTCTTTTCCACCTTATGTACAAGGAGTTTCAAAAACCCCCTAAATTGTGTACTATGAAGAATATATGACTCCACAAGACTCCAATACGACAATCTCCATTACGACAGGGACCATTGTGAAGGCAATTCTTATTGTCTTGGGGTTTTGGGTACTCTGGATGCTCCACGACTTGGTGATTGTTATCTTGGCGGCCATTGTCCTCGCCTCTGCCATCGAGCCTGCCATTAGGTTTTTTGGAAGATATCATATCCCTCGTATCCCTTCGGTTATTGGAGTGTACGTCGGACTTGTTATGTTTGTGATAGGGATATTTTATGTTTTCATTCCTCCTCTTTTGGGAGAAATCGCAGACTTCTCTACTCGGCTTCCCGGTGCCGCGAAGGAGCTCAATCTGACACTCTTTACGAGCAATGAAGTTGTTCTTCAAAAAGGAGATGAGCTCATTAGTCAGGTTGCCGATGGGAGCGCGACGAGAAATATCATAACGACGATTACCAATCTCTCTTCTTCGTCAACAGATATCACCGCGACGGCAGTAAAGATTTTCGGAGGACTCCTCAGTCTTATCCTCGTCATCGTGCTCTCCTTTTATTTCGCGGCACAGGAAAATGGTATTCAGAATTTCTTGCGCACGGTTATCCCCGGGAGCAAAGAAGATTATGTCATCAGTCTTTGGGAGCGCTCTCGTAGAAAAATTGGAAAGTGGATGCAAGGCCAGCTCCTTCTCGCGGTGCTCGTCTTTGTGCTGGTATATCTGGGACTCACCATATTCGGTGTGCCATACGCGCTTCTCCTCGCGTTTCTCGCGGGAATGATGGAGCTTATTCCTGTGTTCGGTCCCATTATTGCGTCTATCCCTGCGATTGCCATCGCGTTTCTTTCAGGGGGAACGACGCTCGCGCTGATTATTGCGGGTTTTTACATCCTTGTACAGCAGTTTGAAAGCAACCTCATCTATCCTCTCATCGTGCGCAAGGTTGTCGGCGTGCCACCCGTGCTCGTGATACTCTCTCTCATCATCGGATTCCAGCTTGGAGGCATTCTTGGTGCGTTGATTGCAGTGCCTCTCGCTGCCGCAATCGTTGAGTTGTTTGACGATTTTGAAAAAAAGAAAGGGAAGCTTGCGTAAAGGCTTGCCGGCTCTATCAAGTATGAAAAAGAAAAAGCCTTACTACATCACATCAGCGCTTCCTTATATGAATGCACGTCCTCATATAGGGCATGCGCTTGAGCACATCATCACAGATATTCTTGCACGCTATCATCGCGCGCAGGGTGAAGAAGTTTTGTTTATCGCAGGCTCTGACGAGCATGGGGACAAGATTCTTGGCGCGGCACAAAAGGAAGGATTGAGTCCAAAGGTGTTTGTGGACGGCAACGTGCAGATTTTTCATGATCTTTTGAAGGCACTCAATATTTCACATGATCGATTTATTCGTACATCTGACTCACAACAACATTGGCCCGGAGCGCAAAAGCTTTGGCGAGAGCTTGACAAGGCGGGGGATATTTATAAAGCAAGCTACGAAGGATTGTATTGTGTCGGATGTGAAGCCTTTATTACGGAAAAAGAACTCGTGGAAGGGAAATGCATCTTTCACGACAAAGAACCCGAGCGCATCAAAGAAGAAAATTACTTCTTCAAGCTTTCAAAATATGTACCACTCGTTGTGGAGAACATTACCAGTGGCAAATTCCTCATTTTACCGGAGTCTCGCAAACATGAAATGCTCGAACTCCTCAAGAATACGCAGGATTTGAGCATTTCTCGCTCTATACGTGAAGTCCCTTGGGGGATTCCTGTGCCGGGAGACGACACACAGCTCATGTATGTTTGGATTGACGCGCTCTCAAACTATATTTCCGTGCTCGGATACGGCAGTACGGATGAAACGGATTTCAATACGTACTGGCCTGCCGATATGCATGTGGTTGGCAAGGACATTGCTCGCTTCCACGCGATTTTTTGGCCGGCGTTTCTCTTGTCTGCTGGGTATCCGCTCCCAAAGAGCCTCCTTGTGCATGGGTTTATCACCAGTGGTGGCAAAAAAATGTCCAAGTCTCTTGGTAATTCACTCTACACGGAAGAGTTCATTGAGGAATATGGCGCGGACGCACTCCGATACTATTGTGCGTCAGCAATTCCTACCATGGACGATGGTGACCTCACGCGCGAACGCTTCAAAGAGATATATAATGCGCACCTCGCAAACGGTCTCGGCAATCTCGTCTCACGCACGCTCAAAATGGCAGAGCAGTATTTTGAGGGGAAGGTGACAGGGGGAATCAGGGGGAATATATATGATACCTCTCATGAATTCTCCAAACCGGAAAGCATCTCGCAAGAAGAGTTTTTGAGAGACCCGGAGCTCGCCATCTTTACGGCAGAAATGAATCAGTATCGCATCAATAGCGCGGTAGCAAGCGTTAATACGCTCGTAAATGCTCTGGATGGATATATTGCTCGTACCGAGCCATTCAAACTCATAAAGACCAATAGAGAAGAAACCGAAAAAATAATATGGACCCTCGTGAGTTATCTTTTTACGATTCAAAAAATGATTACCCCCATCATGCCCGATACCGCCGAGACACTCACGAATCTCCTCGGCACTCCTCAGGAAAACCCTGAGGGCACCACCATCTACACGGTCAAAACTCCCAAAGCACCGCTCTTTCTCCGCAAAGATTAATATGCCTCCACGATTTTTTGATATCCACGCGCACGTTCATGACAAATCGTTTGACGGCGATAGGGAGGAGGTACTCGCTCGAATGGAGACGACAAACACCGGGGCGATCATGGTTGGCACCGACTACGAAGACTCAAAGCGCGCGGTAGATATTGCGCGTTCGCGCGAACGAGGTATCTACGCCACCATCGGCATCCATCCCATTGATAACAAAAAAGCACAGTGGGATGAGCGTCGCTTCAAAGAGCTCATTGACTCAGGAAAAGTCGTGGCAATAGGGGAGTGCGGGCTCGACTACTCACGACTGGATGACGTCCCCGATGTCTCCGAGGAGAAAAAGCGCCAAAAATTTCTTTTTGAGGCTCAGATTGATTTTGCGCTTGAGCATGATCTCCCACTCATGATTCATTGTCGTGACAGCGACAAAGTGCACGCGGACGCACATAGAGATCTTCTCGCTATCTTGAGGGAAAAGAAAGATTATGGGGAAGGGCGCTTGCGGGGGAATGTGCATTTTTTCTCCCAAACACTCGCTATCGCGAATGAGTACGTGGGGCTCGGATTTACCGTGTCCTTCACGGGGGTTATTACCTTTACGCACGAATACGACGAGGTGGTACGAGAGCTCCCGCTTGAATGTATGATGACCGAAACGGATTGTCCTTATGTGGCGCCGATACCATTTAGAGGAAAGCGCAATGAACCCTCCTTCGTCTCCTACACCGCTGAGCACATCGCGCTTTTAAGAGGAGAAGACCCCGAGCTCGTCCGCCAAAAACTCCTTGAAACCACCTTCCGTGCGTGGGGCATTAAGAATATCTAGAGAGATGAAGACAAGGTGTTTTCAAGTGCCTCGTCGCAGCCTGACGAGGCGAGCGGAGCAAATTCCCCGCAGGGAATTATGCGTGCACTTGAAAACACCTTGTGGAGTCTCGTGAAGGCAAGATATGTTTGGTAGGGTAAACCCCGTTTGTCAAAACCCCCCTTTTTTGCTAGTATGCTTTGGTTATCAGTATAAATGAGGGTTTCCCTCAATAACAATATGAGTCATAAAGAACACACGGAGCTCCGCGTTTATGAGCTGGGCTACCATCTTGTACCGACCATTCCTGAAGAACAAATTCCGGAAGTGTCGGGTGCCGTGCGTGGTATGATTGAACAGATTTCTCAGGATATTATTGCTGAAGAACTCCCTGTATTCATCGACCTCGCCTACGAGGTGGTAAAAACCATCAACCATAAAAACAAGCGTTTTGAAGACGCGTATTTCGGTTGGGTTAAGTTTGAAAGTTCCCCTGAAGGTATCGCGACGCTCGAAGAAGCGTTGAAAAAGGATGAGAATGTACTTCGCTATATCGTTGTAAAGACGCTTCGCGAGAATATCTATCTCTCAAAAAAGTTTCCTTCTTCAAATGCAAAGGTGCGTGACGAAGAAAACGCTCCATCTGAAGAAGAGAATACCCCTTCAGACGAAACCAAGACAGAGACGCCGGAGAATGCACCGGAAACTCTCGAAAAAGGGGACGCGCTAGACAAAGATACCGACAACTTGGTATCATAAATGCATGTATATCAACAAAGCAATTCTCTACGGGAATTTGACGCGAGACCCTGAGCTCAAGTCACTTCCTTCAGGAGTGAAGGTCACGAGTTTCAGTATCGCTACAAATCGTACCTGGAAAGATAAAAACGGTGCTCGTCAGGAAAGTGTCGAGTATCACAACATCGTACTCTTTGCGCGTCTTGCCGAGCTTGCTGCGCAGTATCTCCGCAAAGGGTCTGGTGTGTACATTGAAGGACGCCTTCAAACGAGAAGCTGGGATGACCAGGGTACAAAAAAGTATCGCACCGAGATTGTGGGTGAGACCATGCAATTCGGTCCGCGCGCCGGAGGAGCTCAGGGGGACACCCAAGGGAAACAAGACGCTCCCGCAAAAGGTTCCGCTCCTGATCAACTTGAAACGATTGAGTATCCAGAAGAGGATATTAATCCTGACGACATTCCATTTTAGTTTAAAAAAGAGCGAATTTCTTCGTTAGTGCATGATATTTCTTCCGCACAGTATTGCTCATACAGCTTGGTCGAAATATCATGCACTGTCTTGAACTTCATCTCTTTTTTAAACTAAAATACTAGTTTTAATCAAAAAATCACTATGAAAAACGAACAATGTTTCTTTTCTGCAAACAATGTTAAGCAGATTGACTACAAAGACACGGAAATTTTGAAGAAATACATCAACCCGCACGCCCGCATGATTGCAGGGAAGCGTACCGGTGTATGCGCAAAGCATCAGCGCCAGCTCGCACAAGCTATCAAGCGCGCTCGCTTCATGGCACTTCTGCCGTTTGTCGCACGCTAATACATATACCAAAAAGCCGGCAAGGATGAAATCCTTGCCGGCTTTTTGGTATACGACCCCCCCAAAGAGAGGTGGACTTTTCCCCAAAAATACGTAAAATACAACCATCATGCTTGAATACAACGAAATCACCCCCAAGAAGTTTATCGTCGTTGACGACGAGCCGTATGAGGTTTTGGAGAGTCATGTGGCGCGTACCCAGCAACGCAAACCGCAAAACCAGACCAAGGTTCGCAACCTCATCTCCGGGCGCGTAATCCCGATGACCTTTCACTCGTCTGACAAGGCGGAAGAAGCCGACCTCGAAAAGAAAGAAATCAAATACCTCTACACCAACAAAGGTGAGTTTTGGTTTTGCGAGGCAAACAATCCCTCAAATCGCTTCTCGTTGAAAGAAGAAGTAGTGGGGACCAAGGGATCATTTATGAAAACCAACAGTATCGTTGAGGCACTGAGTTTCAATGACCGCATCATTGATATCCGCCTTCCTATCAAAATTGATTTTCTCGTGAAAGAATCAGCTCCCGCGGTAAAAGGGAACACGGTTTCCGGTGGCTCAAAACAAGCAGTCATTGAGACAGGCGCTGTGGTAAACGTTCCTCTCTTTATCAACGAAGGAGACACCATCCGCGTCAACACCGAGACCGGACTCTACACAGAACGCGTCGACAAAAAATAGTCTGGTTTATTCCTCCTTTGCAAACTCCGCGCGAATATCTTTGAGAATTGCGTTGCGGATAGCTTTGTTTTCTTTGCCAGCAAGAAACGCGCACGCGCTGTCGTAGCCACGCCCGATTTTTGCATCACCATAGCTATATGATGATCCTGATTTCTGAAGGATCTCAAATTTTTCTCCAAGCACCAAGATTTCTCCCTCTAGAGAAATACCCTTACCATGAATAAGGTCAAATTCCGTCTGCTTGAAAGGGGCGGCGACCTTGTTTTTTACCACCTTCACGCGAGTGCGACTTCCGATGACATCATCACCCTTTTTGATCTGCGCGGTTCGACGAATATCCAAACGAATAGAGGTATAAAATTTTAGCGCCTTACCTCCCGGAGTTGTTTCAGGGTTTCCAAACATCACACCGATTTGCATACGAATTTGGTTGATAAAAATAACTACCGTCTTTGACTTGTCCACGATGGCGGTGAGCTTACGAAGCGCCTGTGACATGAGACGCGCTTGCTTTCCGACATGATGAGCTCCCATATCTCCTTCGATTTCGTCGCGCGGAGTCAGTGCCGCCACGGAGTCGATGACGATTACATCGATTTTCCCCGAGCGTACGAGACTTTCCGTGATTTCGAGCGCTTGTTCTCCCGTATCAGGCTGTGAGATGAGGAGGTCATCCACGTTCACCCCCAGCTTGCGGGCGTAGTCGGGATCCATAGCATGTTCCGCGTCGATGAATGCGCACACGCCCCCAAGCTTCTGCGCCTCCGCCACCACATGGAGGGTGAGGGTTGTTTTACCTGAGGATTCCGGTCCAAATATTTCCACAATACGTCCACGAGGGAGACCGCCGACACCAAGGGCATGATCAAGCCCGATTGAGCCTGTAGGAATGGCATCAATGCTCGTTTTCGGCTTATCGCCAAGCTTCATGATAGCCCCTTCACCAAATTTCGCCTGAATAGCGCGAATCGTATCCTCCACGTTTGCGCCGGTTGTCTTTGCTTCTTTTGTCTTTTTTGTTGCCATACTATTGTGATTATTCTTCCTCTGATAATGTCCCTGCTTCTTCGCTCACCACCTGTTCTTCCTCAGGTGGGGGAGTAAACATGAGCTCGATCACACGCTCTTTCTTTCGCTCATAGCGATCCCATGCGGTCATGGTGATGATATTGTACCCGCGTCCAAGGAGGACATCCTCGCGGAACCCTCCTTCGGTATCAAGGAGGATGGGCATGTCGTTTATAGAAAAATTCGTCGTTCGGAGCACGGTCCCGGACAGATGGAGAAGGGGAGTTGTCACGGGAGCTGTCGAGGTAGGTTCATCGAGGATAATGACCGGACCGCGGACAAATCCCTCTAAAACAAATGCAGAATATCCCACAACGATAATGATACCCACCCCCCAAAGAACCTTTCTCATTGTGTGTCGTGCTTCCATAGAGAGGATTATTCTTCGTCGTCAGTCTCTGTCCCTGCTTTTTCAAGGACTTCGCGCGGTTTTGCGCCATCCGCGGGACCGATGACACTGCGTTCTTCAAGCATGTCTATGAGACGCGCGGCACGAGAGTATCCTACTTTGAGCCTGCGCTGGAGGTATGATGTCGATGCTTTCCCCGCCTCAATAACAATCATGCGTGCATCTTCGTAGAGTTCATCCTCTTCTTCGTCCTCATCTCCTTCGTCATCAAATGAGGAAGCAAAGAGAGGGTCGCGTTCGTTGCTCACACTACTCCCTTGTGAAAAGGTGATTTCATCAGGAAGGCTGTCGCTCGCAAGCCCTGCGAGGTATTTTGCCACAGCTTTCACTTCTGCTTCAGACATAAATGCGGATTGCACGCGGGTGGGCTTGGACATTTCCCCTGATATATAGAGCATGTCTCCCTGTCCGAGGAGCTTTTCGGCTCCCGCTTGGTCTAGAATGGTCTTTGAATCCACTTGGCTCGCCACCTGAAGCGCGATACGAGAAGGGATGTTCGCCTTGATGAGACCGGTAATGACGTTTACCGAGGGGCGCTGTGTGGAAAGAATGAGGTGAATACCGACGGCACGACTCATCTGCGCGAGGCGAACGATAGCACTCTCGAGCTCTCGAGGGTATGTCTGCATAATATCCGCCAGCTCATCGATGATACAGACAATATATGGCATGTGCTCAGGGAGGGTTTCGGGTTCTTCTTCGTCTCCCTTCTTTTTCTTTGCTTTTTCAGCCGCTTTGAGCGCGGGCTCGTAGATAGTCTTGTGATACGAGCCAATATCACGTACGGCGTTTTCTTCGAGGATATTGTATCGGCGATCCATTTCCTTTGCAGCCCATTTGAGCGCGAGGATTGCTTTCTTTGCGTCGGTGATGACCGGCGTGAGGAGGTGGGGGATCTTGTTGTAGAGGGTGAGCTCCACGCGCTTAGGGTCGACCATGATAAAGCGCACGTGGTCGGGGCCATTTCTATAGAGAAGGGAGTTGATGATGGTGTGAATGGTCACAGACTTACCGGATCCCGTGGTGCCGGCAATGAGTACGTGAGGCATCTTTGCAAGGTCTCCATAATGAAGCTTGCCCGATACGCCACGACCAAGAGCAAGGAGGAGGCTCTTGGGAGACTTCACAAATTCTTCTGAAGCAAAGAGCGTGCCGAGACCCACCATCGTCTTGGTAGAGTTGGGGACTTCAATACCCACGAGTGATTGTCCGGGGATCGGTGCCTCAATGCGGAGCGGGTGGGCGGCGAGCGCGTAGGAGAGCTCGTTTTGGAGACCGAGGATGCGCGAGAGCTTTACTCCTTCGGCAGGCTTTAGGGCATAGCGTGTGACGGCAGGGCCGATGGATACCTCATCCATCTCTACGGTGATACCGTGCTGTGCGAGGGTGCGCTTGATGACCTGCGCGTTTGCTTTGATATCACCCGCGCTTGGTTTGCCGTTGTCGGTCGCGAGGTACGAGAGGGGAGGAGGAGTGTACGATCCTCCGGAGAGAGGAGCGAGAGAAAAGTCTTCAGCATCACCTTTTTTCTTTTCAGTAATCGAGGCGAGTACTCCTTTGAGCTTGGCAGGTTTCTCGGGAGCCTCTTCAGAGACGGCGACAGGTTCCATCTCGAGCTCCTCTTCGTCCCCTTCTTCATACTCCTCCTCTTCCAATTCTTCTTCCTCGTCATCCTCCTCTTCTCCATCTTCATCCGCGCGCTTACGCCAAAAGAGGAGCGTGCTGAGTTTTAAATGAGTATCAAACATCACAAGGAGTGATATCACGAGAAACGCGACGAGAAAGAGTGACGCGACGAGATCTTTAAAGAGATACACCAGAGGAGTCGCAATCAGTGTGCCGAGAAGTCCTCCCGAAGCATCTCCTGAAAAAATGGAAACAAGTCCGAGGCTGGACGCAAGAAAGAGAAACGCTCCGACTCCCGCGGCGATGGCGAGGTTTGGGCGCGTCGCGCGGAAAAAAGAAATGCCAAGAAGAAAGAAGAGGGCAGGGAGGACGAAATATCCTACACCCAAGAGGTATCCGAGTATTTCATGCAAGCTCGTGCCGAGACGTCCCGCTTCGTTAAATGGTGCCGCAGAAAAGAAGATTCCCACGACAAAAAACAGAATCGCGAAAATACTGTTTCTCGTCATATCGGAGATACCCCATCGTGACTCGTCTTCTTCAAAATCGTACGCTCGAGCGGATCGACGCGCGCGCGGTTTTTTTGTTTCGGATGCTTCTTTTTTTCGGCGGGAACGTTCTTTGTGTGCCATAGAAATATATACTCAATAATACCAAAGAGCGTCAAATAAACCAAGAAACAAAAGCCTAAAACAATAAAGGACACAGATGTCTTTTAAGAAGAGTGCGCAAAGGTGAAGACAATGTTCCCAAAATAAGAGAGAAAAGAAAGGAACTTTGTCTTTTACGTTTGTCTGTTATATAATGCACCGACCACACGTCTTGAAATAAAAGACAAAACAAATGGTAGTTTTATCGGACGCATAAAGGACATATAAAAACAATAAGAATATGGATGCTCACAAAGAAGAGAAGAATAACGGTTTGATAACACCCCTTCAAACAATTGATTCTGTAAACAACGTTATTTCAAAAAAAAGCGATCGCATCGCTACCGCGTTGTACTTGGTGACAGATTTTCTTCCTGACGCCGAGCCTATGAAGGCGCGTCTCCGCGAGCTCTCCCTCGACCTTGTCCGTCATACCAACAATGTCCGATATGGTACCACGCGCCACACAGAAGCACATGTCCTTGATATGGTGCGCGCGACGATTGCAGAGACCGTCTCTCTCCTCGAGCTGTCCTTTATCGGGGGATTAATCTCAGAAATGAATTTTTCCGTACTCAAGAGAGAGTATGGATTGCTCCGTGACAAGATTGAAGTGAGAAAGGCGACACGCGAATCCCGCACCGACAGCACTCTGAGTGGAAACTTCTTCGGGCAGGGAGGTTTTGAAAACACTGAGGAATCTTTCACCCCAAAGCGCGTAGTACTTTCTGAAACGTCTCCTGCACTCACACCGAAAAAAGTCGCCCCTGTGGAAAAAGAACAATCGATTAAAAAGACTTCCTCTGCGCCAAAGGTACTGGACGTCACCCGCGAGTCGCGCCGTACGAGAGTGTTGAGATTGATAAAGGACAAACGCGAAGCTACGATAAAGGACATCGCGGATCACTTCCCGGAGCTTTCTGAAAAGACAATCCAGCGCGAGCTTATCGGACTCATCGAAGAAGGTCTCCTCACGCGCCACGGAGAACGCCGTTGGAGTCGCTACTCCCTCGCATAGAAAGACGCGCATTAATTACAAACTGCATAACCTGTTTGACCTGCGCGAGCGTGAGAACAGAAGGCAAGGTGTTTTCAAGTGACTCGTCGCAGGACGACTGGTCCGAGCGGAGCAAATTCCCAGCAGGGAATTATGCGTTCACTTGGAAATACCTTGCCGTATGTTCTTGTTATCAAAGCCCTCCCTCCGCCAACCATATTCAAACCGCACGCATATTTTTCTACTGAAAA